>CADAGD010000021.1 GCA_902787375.1 uncultured Eubacteriales bacterium | reverse complement strand
TCACTTTCAAAGGAAGAATGACAAAATACCCAAGCTCCCCTGCGTAAGGGGAGCTGTCGGGCGAGCGCAGCGAGAACGACTGAAGGGTCGCAAATCATCCTGAAAAAACTCAAGTGCGCAAATGCAAGCAATCAAGGGAAGAACGCAAGCCTTGGCTCCCATTGCCAAGGGGAGCTGTCAGCCGAGCGAAGCGAGGATGACTGAGGGGTTGAAAGCAGCTTAAAAACTCAAGCGAGATAAGGGAAGCAACCCTTCCGTCTTGTCGGGCTGAAGCCCTCCAAGCCACCTCCCCTGACTCAGGGGATTTGCGACGATTTGAAGCAAAAGAACCCAACATCCACAGTTCTCATATACAATAAGAATGACAAAGCACATTGGCTCCCATTGTCAAGGGGAGCTGTCAGCCGAGCAAAGCGAGGATGACTGAGGGGTTGAAAACAACTCAAAGAATCAAGCGAGATAAGGAAAAACAACTCAAAAACTCAAGTACGATAAGGGAAAACAAGCTCCCATCACGAAGGCGTCAGCCACTTATGACGGGAGCTTACAAGTCGGATTTAAACCGTGTTATATTCTGTGAGTGGTACGTCAAGCGTTGAGCGTCACCAATCGCTTACTTCTTCTGTGAGTTATTCGGCTCAACGGTTGCGGAAGCGGACTTTGCGAGCCTTTCAGCCTCGGCGGCTTGATGCTTGATCCTGCGCTTTTTCGCCGCTTTGAGGCATATGAACACTATTATAAGCGGAAGCGCTACAAGGAAGAACAGCATGACGAGCAGGACGGGGAGGTTGCCGATAAGCCATGCGGCAAATCTTGTAAAGCCAAAGCCGACGTCCTCAAGGCTTTCGTTGAACCTGCGGGATACCTCATCACCGAAGCTCTCCTTTTCGGCTGCCGTCTGACGCTCGACCTCACGAATGTCCATCTCAATAGTGCTGAGAGCGACCTGCTTGTCGTAGTTGCTCAAAGTGGACTCAAGAGCTTCCATCTCATAACGCACGTCTGACAGACGATCCTGAAGCTTGATTATGTCCTCAAGCGTTTCCGCCTTGGAAAGCAGGTCAAGAAGCGTCTGATACTCGGTTTTAATGGAGCTTAAACGCGCCTCCGTATCAACATAGGAGTCGGTAATATCCTTGACGGATTCGCTGCGTCTTATTATGTTTCCAAGTCCATCTACGGAGCTTAAAAACTCATCATACTTTTCAGCGGGTATGCGCACCGTCATGTACGCGCTTCTGAGATTGCCGGAGTAACCATAGCTCTTTCCGCTTGTATCATTATTCTGAACATAGCCGCCAAGCTCGTTCGTCTTGTCTATGACCGATGTGATGAACGAATCAAACTCAAGTGTCTGTATTGTCAGATCGGCATTCTTGATGACCTTTCTGTCGGCAAGAACCGAATTGACTTTGTCAGCCGCGCTGTCAACACTATCGGAATCCTTTTCGTTGTTGAAAGCCGCGCCCGGCATAGGCGCATACTGCGCTTCTTCGGCATATGCCGCATTCCCTGAAAGGTTCATCGCCGAGCGGGCGCATCCAACGGTGAGCATACAGAGGCATATCAGCAGGGCGGATATTGTCAAAACAGCTTTTTTCATATGTATCATCCTTTCATGCTTTGATATTTATATAACGTATTATCAATGCAAAAGGTTCCCGAAATGTTACCTCAATTTACCGGAAAATTCAGACGCCCAAAAGCCCGGATATGAGATCGTCCACATGCTTCATAAGGCGGTTGAGCTGTTCCTCGCTTGCTTCGCTTGTTTTACCCGCAGCGCCGATGTACAGCTTAAGCTTCGGCTCTGTTCCGCTTGGGCGAACGACTACCCATGCGCCGCCGGGAAGCAGGAACCTTAGAGCGTTCGACTTGGGAAGCCCTGTCGGAGCCGAGTTGCCGGAGGACAAATCCTGCCTTGTCTGCTCGTTGTGGTTCTCATAAACGAGGACGGATTCTCCTCCTATCTGTGTCAGAGGCGAGGTGACGAGCTGCGTCATGGCGTTTGCTATGCGCTCCATACCTTCCTTGCCCGAGAGAGCATAGCTCTTTACCCTTTCCATATAGAAGCCGTATTCGCCGTATATGTCGTTTATGACGTCATAAAGGGTCTTACCCTGCTGCATGTAATATGCCGCCGCGTCACAGACCAGCATCGACGCACAGACAGCATCCTTATCGCGGGCAAAGCCTCCGGCAAGCGCGCCGTAGCTTTCCTCAAAGCCAAAGAGGAATTTATACTCCCCGGTAACTTCACAATGCTCTATCCACTCGGAGATGAAGCGGAACCCTGTCAGGACGTCCTTGATTGTCACGCCGTATTTGTGACATATGGCGTCGGCAAGCGTTGTTGAAACGAATGACTTGACGACAAGTCCGTTCTCAGGAAGCTCGCCGCGCTCCTTGAGGGAGGAAAGTATGTAGTGAACGAGCAGCGCGCCTGTCTGGTTGCCTGTCAGCATTAGAAAATCACCGTCGGGCTTCCTGACCGCGACGCCGAGCCTGTCGGAATCGGGGTCGGTTGCGAACATCAGATTCGCTCCGACGGTATCGGCAAGCTTGCGTGCGAGCGTAAAGGCGTTCTTATCCTCAGGATTGGGAGCCTTGACCGTCGGGAAATCGCCGTCGGGCTTTTCCTGCTCGGCCACTACATGTATGTTCGTAACGCCGACGCGGCGAAGTATCTCGGTAACGGGAACGAGACCGCTGCCGTGCAGGGGAGTATATACGGCGTTCAGCTTTTTGCCGTTCTCCCTTAAATTTTCCGGGTGCATCAGAAGCGTCATGGTGCGCTTGTAATACTCCTCATCGACCTCGCTGCCGATGATTCGGAGAAGGTCGGAGGAGAGTGCCGTCGTATAAGCCATGGGCTTGACCTCAAAATAATCAAAGCGGCGAATACAATCGAGTATTCTGTTCGCCCTGTCGGGAGCGCATTGACCGCCGTCCTCCCAATAGACCTTGTAGCCGTTGTATTCGGGAGGATTGTGGCTTGCGGTAATTACGACGCCGGCTATGCAGTTGAGATGGCGCACGGTGAATGAGAGCTGCGGAACGGAATGAAGGGTGGAGTAGAGATATACCCTGATTCCGCAGGAGCAGAGCGTGAGAGCGGTTTCCATAGCGAATATGTCGGAGCGGTTGCGGGAGTCATAGGCGATGGCGACGCCGCGTTTCGCGCCGGATTCGCCCTCGGTTTCGAGTATCATCTCGGCAAGTCCGCGAGAAGCGCGTCTTACGACATATGCGTTCATCCTGTTGGTTCCCGCGCCGATTATGCCGCGAAGCCCCGCCGTACCGAATTCAAGCTCGGTATAGAAGCTTTCCTCAATGGACTTCTCATCTGTAAGCTTTGCCATATCGTCGGCAAGGAAGGGGTCGTGTGCGGCTTGAGCCTGCCAACGCTCGAATTCTTTTTTCCAATCCATGATAGTTCCTCCAAAGGTGATATAGTATTATTATAGGCAAAAAATCGCAGAAACGGCAATGCCGTTTCTGCCGAAACATTCAAACTATCAAAGCTCCATGCTGCCGGTGGTGCGGGGGAAGGGGAGAACGTCCCTGATGTTCTGCATACCGGTAATATACATGAGAATGCGCTCGAAGCCCATTCCGAAGCCGGCATGTTTGACGCCGCCGTACTTGCGCAGATCAAGGTACCATTCATAGTAGCTCATATCCATGCCGAGGTCTTCGATCTTCTTGCGAAGCACGTCGTAACGCTCCTCACGCTGGCTGCCGCCAATTATCTCACCGACGCCGGGGACGAGCAGGTCAGCCGCCGCGACGGTTTTGCCGTCGTCATTGAGGCGCATATAGAAGCTCTTTATCTCGGCGGGATAGTCGGTAACGAAGACGGGGGAGTTGTAGACCTTTTCGCAGAGATAGCGTTCATGCTCGGTCTGGAGGTCGCAGCCCCAGTAAACGG
This sequence comes from uncultured Eubacteriales bacterium, assembly GCA_902787375.1. Lineage (GTDB taxonomy): Bacteria > Bacillota > Clostridia > Christensenellales > CAG-138 > UBA3857. The sequence continues at coordinate 51,149 of CADAGD010000021.1, read as the reverse complement.
GATACTGGAACTCCTGTCCGCTCTTTTCGAGTATCTCGACAGCCTTGGTATAGGGCAGCCTTATGAAATCGGAGCTGATGACATTGTTGAGCCTTTCGAGCAGTCCCTTATCGACGAAGCCGTTGAAGAAAGCCATCTCATCGGGACAGCGTTCGAGGACGGTTTTGATTATGAACTTGATCATCTCCTCGGCAATATCCATGTAGCCGTTGAGGTCGCAGAAAGCCATTTCGGGTTCCATCTGCCAGAACTCGGCGGCATGGCGGGCGGTGTTGCTCTTTTCGGCGCGGAATGTGGGGCCGAAAGTGTATATGTCGCGGAACGCCATGGCGAACGCCTCGCCGTGGAGCTGACCGGACACGGTAAGGTTAGCGGGCTTGCCGAAGAAGTCCTGAGAATAATCGACGCAGCCGTCCTTATCCTTGGGGAGATCGTTCATATCGAGGCTTGTGACCCTGAACATCTCGCCCGCGCCCTCGCAGTCGCTTCCTGTGAATATGGGTGTGTGGACATAGAGGAAGCCGCGCTCATCAAAGAACTTGTGGATAGCCATGGCGATGACGTGGCGCACGCGGAAAACGGCCTGGAACGTGTTTGCCTTGGGCCTTAGATGCTGTATCGTGCGGAGGTATTCGAGCGTGTGACGCTTTTTCTGGAGCGGATAATCGGAGGGGCAGTCGCCGTCAACGGTGATGGACTCAGCCCTTATTTCAAAAGCCTGTTTAGCGTCAGGAGTGAGAACCAGCTCGCCGTGAACCGTTATGGCTGCGCCGGTGGTAAGACGCTTGACCGTATCGGAGGGTATAACGCCGTTCTCATAGACTATCTGAACGCTGCGGAAAGCGGAACCGTCCGAAAGCTCAACGAAGCCAACGGATTTGGACTCACGGGAGGTCTTGACCCAACCCGACACCTCAATAGCGCCCGCGAACTTTTCGGGAGCCTTGTGCAATTCATAAAGACGTACCATAACAAGCCCTCATCATTCATTAAAAGTTATTCGCTAATTCTAACATACATTATACTTTTTTTCAATACCAAAAAATAAAAAATTCAGCGATTTTGGTATGCCGTGCGGATAAAAACGCCGCGGCAGGCATGGGGCTTGTCGCGGCATGTAGTGTTATTGCTTGTTGACCAAGAAAGCAGTTATGAAAGGACTTGCGATGTTGTATAGCTTTGCGCCTATTTCAACGCATCTTTCAACCTTGTCGAGCCATCCGGCTTTTGGGCGTCCATTGCTTGCTTTATACTCGGCAAGAAGCTCACGGATGTCCTCCATATTTTTATTCATCTCAAATAAGGTTTCGCTCTGAGTGTTTATGGTTCCCTGCTGTGAGCTTATGGTTCCCTGCTGAGAGTTTATGGTTTTCTGCTGGGATTCGACGAAGGTTTCCAATGCTTTTGCCCTGCGCTCATATAGGTCAAATGGTATCTTACCGTCCTGCTCCGGAATCCTTCCCATTCTCTCAATGACCTCGTCGCGCACCGCGCATTTCAGCACATCGTTTATATCCCTCTGACCGAGGTCTTCTATGAATGTCTGCGTCAAGCCCGCCTTCTTCTGCTGTATCAGATAGGAATACTTGATTGGGTAATCATTTCCCGCCTCGCTGTAAATAATGTACTCCTCGGCTGAAAGCCCTATCTGCTCGTTTATGCCGCGAAGGGCTGTGACTATCTCGCCAAGCACCAAGCTTGCGTCCGTATCGCCGGATGTGTTTATTCTTATCAGCAGCTCGCCTTTACCGTTCCTGTAATCATGGGAAACGATGTAGCGGCAGCCGTTCTTCTCGTCGAACAGCGCGCCGTGATACCACGCGTTTTTAATATCCAGATGCTCCTTGCGCTTTATCATAAAGCGGTAAAGTACGTTTTCGGGCAGATAGCTGTAGCTGAGCTTGAATTTAAGCGTATTTTCATTGTCAAACTCGTACGCTATGTCAGGGCTTTCTTTTTGGCAGAGCGTGGGTATGAATTCCTCTTGGTCTTGCAGCTCATAGGATATGCCGAATTCGTGCATTACGCGGATGACGTATCTGACGGTATTAATGTCATATTTGCCTTTATAGCTCGGATCGGCGTTTTTTGAGCTGTCTTTTAGCACTTTAAGTATTTCACTGTGTTTTATACGCCCGTTTCGTTCGTATGACGACCTATCATCGTCGAATGAGCAGATTATCGAGTATATGGCGTTTATCAACCATTGGGGCTTCAAAACCATGTAATCATTGTCTAATGCGCCGTGCTTGCCGGGACAGCGGAACATGATGCTCAAATCATTGAACCAGTTGAGCCAATCCTCCTGCATATATCGGTCATTTATTCCCAATTCATCGCATTTTTCACGATATTGGTCATCGTCTATGAAGTCCTTGTCCATATGCTCAAGCTTATACTTAAGGCGGAGCCATTTCGCTTGATAACTGAACATCATCTTCTCCTTGGCTGTTTCAAAAATCCTTTGGGAAAGCTCGGCGAAAACGGCTTTTTCGGACTTGAGTGCCGAGAATCTTATGAACTCCCTTATATTTGGAAAATCGGCTTTGAGCGTGCGCCTGTCAAGAAAGGATTCACGGTACTGGTCGCTCTTGTTCGTAACGACTATTACGGGGCTGTCCTTGGCAAAGGCGGCGACCGTCGTGAGCCAGTAATGCACCTTTTCGGTCAGCTCGTTCTGTCTTCCGCTGACTACGATTACATATATGGTCTTGCTTGTGAGAAAACAGCGGTGCATCGAGTGCATTATCTGCTGACCGCCGAAATCCCAGAAACGTATCTTCAAATCGGTATCGTTGAATTTTGAAGCGTCGGATTCGATGGTTTCGCCGTCGGCGGTCTGCACCGTCGAAAGGAGTATGCCCTTTGTCGTGTCGGTCTTGTGGTTTTCCGGCAGCCTTTCATTGTTGTTGCTTATGCGGTCTATTATGTATGTCTTGCCCACCTCGCCGTCGCCGAGCAGTATTACCTTGCACTCGTTGAGCTGGCGTTCGGTGTTCGCCTCCAAATCCCGATAGTATGCCTCTATTACCGCCCTGTCCCTGCGGAAAAGGACTATGTCCTGCTCGGTCAGCTCGGTACCCTTCAGATAAATGCCGGCTTGGGAAGTGATAAAAGAGTATTCTTCATCTATAAACGGAAGCCCCGTGTCCACAAGACTCCTGGGTATGGATTTTAAGTGAAGGTTTTCAAGTATTATACGTTTGAGCCCCTCCGGCAGCGTAACGCTGTCAAGGCTTGAAATCTGAGTGCCGGATAAATCAAGCTCTTGAAGCCCCTCCGGCAGCGTAACGCTGTCAAGGCTTGAAATCTGATTGTTGGATAAAATAAGCTGTTGAAGCCCCTCCGGCAGCGTAACGCTGTCAAGGCTTGAAATCTCAGTGCCGGATAAATCAAGCTCTTGAAGCCCCTCCGGCAGCGTAACGCTGTCAAGACTTGAAATCTGAGTGCGGGATAAATAAAGCTGTTGAAGCCCCTCCGGCAGCGTAACGCTGTCAAGGCTTGAAATCTGAGTGCGGACTAAATAAAGCCGTTGAAGTCCCTCCGGCAGCGTAACGCTGTCAAGGCTTGAAATCTGAGTGTAGGATAAATAAAGCTCTTGAAGCCCCTTAGGCAGCGTAACGCTGTCAAGGCTTGAAATCTGAGTGTAGGATAAATAAAGCCATTGAAGCCCCTCCGGCAGCGTAACGCTGTCAAGGCTTGAAATCTGAGTGCCGGATAAATCAAGCCGTTGAAGCCCCTCCGGCAGCGTAACGCTGTCAAGGCTTTGGATATCCTTAAGACTTAAATTCAAAACCTGCATTGCATTGTAATCGTGCATTTCAGCATCGCTTACGGCCACGCCGTTTTGCATCTTCTTTATTATCTCATAGGCTTTTTCATTATCCATGGGTTCCTCCTTTGTTGCGAAAGCTGTCGAAATCACGCTTATATTCTATCATATATTAACAACAAAGTAAACGCCGATAGAACAATATATCACGCATCCGAAAGAACGGGCATGGTTCCTTCCACTGATTGAACCATGCCCGTCCGGATACATATTAAGCAAACGCCGATTCACGCGCCCTGCCCTCATCCGTCGCGGCGGCTTTACTTTGCCGCGCAATGCTCACGTCGGCTGTTTGCGGTCAAAGCCTTCTTGCGTTCCTCACGAATTCCCAGGCATTGGCTTTATCGACGGCTTCGGAGGCGAGCATAAAATCGCCAACCCTTTGGGGGGTATGCGCGTCGGAGCCAATTACAAGCCCGCAGCCCGCGTCGCAGATGGCGCGAATCTCCTCCGTGGAGAGGGTAACTCTTGAGGAATTGACCTCAAGCAGTATCCCAAGCTGACGGCAGCATTTTGCCATATATGGTATATCGACCTTGAGGTAGAGGTTCGGATGGGAAATTATGTTCGCCCTGCAAGCTTCCGCCGCCGAGAGTATGCCCTCCGCGTTCCTGTGCGGATCGTTTTTGATATGCAGAAGGCTCTCTCGCCACACGCTCCACGCGACGCTATTGACCGGCGGCACGCTCTTGTGATAGCCGATAATGATTATATCGTAATCGTCACGGTTGGGCGGGCAGTCCGATTTTCCAAAGCCCATCACGTTAAGCTCCAGCCCGCGCAATACCTCTATTCTGCCTGAAAACTCCTTGCGCAGCGATATAAGCTCGTCGTTGAGCCTTTCGAGCTTTTTGCCGCGCACGCCGAACGACATATGTCCCGGTCCATGCTCGGATACCGCGATCGCCTCAAGCCCGCGTTCTATTGCCGCTGTCACGTTCTCGCGCGGAGAACCCTTCCCGTGGCTGTAGAATGTGTGCGTGTGATAATCCGCAAATAGTTTATAGCTGTCCATTTTGCATCACCTGAATGGAATCATTGATTCAATATAATGTACCCTTGACGCGAACCCCTTTTTCTTCTCAACAAGCGTCACTATTGTTTCAAGAAGAACGTATATGGATGTGAATGTTTCATAACCGCATAGTCGGAAAAGCTCGTTTTGCCTGGATGTGCATATGAAGTAGTCCGCGTACTGCTCACCGATGGAGCTTATCAGGTTCGTCATAAGCACCGTGGTCGCGCCTCTTGCCTTGGCGACTTTCAGACAATCGAGCGTGTGCTGCGTCTTTCCCGTTCTCGTTATCGCAATGACTACATCACCTTCCCTTACAAGCTCCGCGTACTTGCGCATTATGCTCCTGTTGTCGATGACTGTGGAGTCAATGTCCATGCGTACAAAGCTGTCCGAGAATATCTTTTCAAGCTCTATGCAGTTCCCTACGCCGAACCATATAACCCTTTGACACTCCACAAGAAGCGAAACAAGCTCCATGAGCTTCTTTGTGTCAAGCACCTTGAGAGTGGATTCAATGGCAGTCATGTGACCTGCCATAAGCTTCTGGATTATCATGCTGTCAGCATCGTTGCTTGATATGGGAGCATTCTCCTCGGTTTTCTCAGGCGAAGGATTACTGACAAGCGATATCCTGAAATCCATGAACCCCTTGTACCCAAGCCGCTTGGCAAGTCTCGTTACAGATGGCACGCTTACTCCCACATGCTCGGCGATTTCATTTATCACCATATGAGCCGCGGTGTTCGGATTTGACAGAATAAAATCGGCCACCTTTTTTTCTGCTGAGGGAAGGGTCGAGTATACGGAACTCAGTTTCATTATTGCGGGCATAGGACTGCTCCTTTCAAATCGTGTTTGTGGTTAAGGATCGACGGACATTATATATATTTCATTGCAATTCTACCATACAATCAAAAAAATCGCAATATTATTCACAAAAAAGAACATATAGATTTTTGAATTTTTTAAACGGTTTTTTTATTCTCGACACCATGCGCATTTGCATAACGGGTAATATGCGCGGTTTAAACGGAATAATGTTCAATACCGTGTCCAACCTGCCTATTAAAAACAAAGGGGGTGGCTTTATGCCCCATGTTCCTTCGATCATTTTGAGTTCTGTCAAGGATTGCTTCATTTGCAGCGGAGATTCGTGGTTCGAGCTGCCGGCGCATGTGCCTGTGGCTTTGCCGATGTCAAATAACCGCGAGATGTTTTTTTCCGTATGGTGTTCCGGCTCAAACGAGGGAATTGCCGTTCCCGCTTTCATAAGGATAACCGCGGAGAACGGAAGGTTCGCGTCAGTTGGCGGTTCCATGCTGATAGATTGGGGCGATGTGGCTCAGGTCATGGTGGAGCCACAGATATACAAGCCCTACCGTCCGTTGCCTCCGAGGCTCATCGACTCGATGGACTTCTTTCTCAGAGAGCGCAGGGCGACTGCCGAGCTTTATATTGACGGCGGGTTACGACTTGCGCTCACTCCGGCAGGCGGTGAAACATTCTCCTTCGCGCTGGGCGACGGCATTGACGGAAGCCTGAAACGCATGGACGTCGGGAGTGCCGTGCTGCTCCTTGTCAAATTCAAAACGAATACGTCCGAAGGACTTATGCTGATAGACCGAAACGCGGATGTGCTTCTGAGCGTTGAAGGCGATCGCGCAGAGCTGACAGAGGGTTATCCCACGGTATACTCCGATCTTAAAACCGTTAAAGGATACCAACGCCGTGTACGATATGAATACCTGAACGGCAGATTCGCCGAGGCGTCGAACGATATAGGCTTCTTCACAACGACTCCACGGGAGCTTCTGAATAATGCTGACAGGGCGTTGTGCCTTGTTGAGGAGCTTAAACTGGAAAAGCCGGAATGGAAGAGTCTGATGTCTTCTGAGCTTGCGGCTGAGTCCACCCAAAACGCGCTTGCGGAGTTTTTCGGTCCATACCATCACACGGCGGCATATCCGGTCGAGGAGCCGGAGGACAGGGTTACGATAGGTCTTTTCGATGGGACGAACGGTATTCAAAGACCAAGAAAATTTTTGTTCAGATTTGAGCGTGGACTTGTTTCTGACATAGAGGAGCTTTAAGTATGTATGCTTTTTCTAAACATTATGTTTAGTATTTATTTGCCATGACTGTATGTGCGCAAAAATCGCCAAAAGTGAATTATATGGTGAAAAATAAGACGTTTACAGCCTTTTTTTGGGGCTTGATGAGCTGAGGGACGCCTTTCGTCAAAAAACGATGACACGCTCAGGAAAAAAACTGATGAAAAAAGTTTGTATATTATGAACTCTTTTCTTGACAAACAGCCTGTAAGGTGGTTTAATCTGATGTATATGTTTAGTGTTTATAAACTAAATGTTTAGCATTAATGCGGAGGTGTCGATGGTTTGATTGACATAGGCGACAGAATAAAGAGAAGACGGCTCAAGCTCGGACTTACTCAGGAGGAGCTTGCGGCAAGAACCGAGCTGTCAAAGGGCTTCATAAGTCAGCTTGAGCGTAACCTCACCTCGCCGTCCATAGCGACGCTTATGGACATTCTTGAGGCTCTCGGAACCAATATCTCGGACTTCTTTGTAAAGATCGAGGATGAAAAGGTTGTATTCACTCCCGACGATATGTTCGTCAAGGATGATGAGGGCATGGGCTCGTCGATATGCTGGCTTGTGCCGAATGCTCAGAAGAATGCCCTTGAGCCGATAATGGTCACGATAAATCCGGGCGGCTCTACATGCCTCGACGATCCGCATGAAGGAGAGGAGTTTGGGTTCGTGCTGAGCGGCAGCGTTACATTGATACTCGGTATGCGCAGATTCAAACTGAAAAAGGGCGACAGCTTCTATTTCAGCCCTACCGAACAGCACTATATAGTGAATAACACACAGCGTGAGGCGCGTGTGATGTGGGTGGCAACACCGCCGTCTTTTTAATAAAACCGGGAGATTAAAATGGAAAATAAAAAGCTTATAGAACTCAATGGAATAACAAAGGAATATGATGGCAGCCTTGCTCTTGACAACATAAGCCTCTTCATACGCGACGGGGAGTTTATGACGCTGCTTGGCCCCTCAGGATGCGGCAAAACCACGCTCCTGCGCATAATCGCGGGCTTCGTTACGCCGACGTCCGGAAGCGTCCTGATAGACGGTAAGGATATGAAGGGCGTTCCTCCTCATAAAAGACAGGTCAATACCGTATTCCAGAAATACGCGCTGTTTCCTCATCTGAACGTATTCGACAACATAGCGTTCGGATTGAAGATAAAGCGCACCTCAAAGGCACAGATAGAGGAAAAGGTCAACGCCATGCTCAAGCTCGTCAATCTTGAGGGCTACGGCAAGCGTTGGATAGATCAGCTTTCAGGCGGTCAGCAGCAGCGTGTGGCGATCGCGAGGGCACTCGTGAACGAGCCCAAGGTACTGCTGTTGGACGAGCCTCTCGGCGCGCTCGACTTGAAGCTCAGAAAGGAAATGCAGATAGAGCTTAAAAGGATGCAGCAGCAGCTTGGCATAACGTTTGTGTTTGTCACGCACGATCAGGAGGAAGCGCTGACAATGTCCGATACAATAGTTGTAATGAAGGACGGCGTCATACAGCAGATAGGCGGCCCAACCGATATTTACAATGAGCCGAAGAACCCGTTTGTAGCGGACTTCATAGGCGAGAGCAATATAATCCCAGGCGTAATGCTTGAGGATTACAAGGTGCGCATGAAGGGCATGACGTTCGAGTGCGTTGACGCGGGCTTTGGCAAAAACGTCGAGGTCGATGTCGTGATACGTCCTGAGGATATTGACATAGTCGAGCCGGATAAAGCGCGCATATCCGGCAAGGTTGTATCGGTCGTGTTCATGGGCGTACACTATGAGATAGACGTTGACTGCGGAGGCTATGAATGGGTCGTCCATACGACCGACTTCGCGGCGGTCGGACAGCAGGTGGGCATTTCGATACCGCCGGACGCCATTCATGTAATGAAGAAAACAAGGTCGATGAACCTGTTCGACGCCGAGGTATGGCCGAGCGAGGGCATGATCTATATAGACAATGTCGGCTTTAACGCTAACGGACTTGACGAATACGAAAACAAGGAGATAGCTCTTGTACAGATAGCTCCCGAAAAGGTCAAGCTGGTTCCTCCTCAGGACGCGAAGCTCAGCGGAACGGTCAAGTCCTGCATGTTCCTCGGAACGCATTATGAGATAACCGTATCCTGTGAGGAAAATGACTGGATCGCCCAATCCGATGACTTTATGGAGGAAGGCGAGGAGGTCGGCATAACGGTAGAGGCTGACGATCTTGTACTCTCCGATAAGGAGGATTGATTCGATGAAGAGGAAGGTTTTTGCTTATCCTTATATCGTATGGATGATATTGTTCATAGTGATACCGATGCTCTTTATCATCTATTACGCGGTAAATGTCGGCGGAGATTTCCGATTGGATAAGTTCTGGGCGACATTAAGCGACGGCAATAAGTGGACGGTTCTCTGGCACAGCGTTGTGATGGCTTTCAAAACAACTGCCATTTGCCTGCTGCTGGGCTATCCGATAGCGTACATTCTCTCCAACATGAAACGCTCGGTGGCGGGCTTCATATCGGTTCTGTTCTTCGTGCCGATGTGGATGAACTTCGTTTTGAGAACATATGCGTGGCAGGCGATACTGGAGTATTTTATACCGGAGATCAAGACCATGCTCGGTCTTGAGGGCTCGGTGCTGATGGTGCTTGTGTATGACTTCCTCCCGTTTATGATAATGCCGCTCTACAATACATTATCGAAGATAGACAAGTCCCTGCTCGAAGCGTCAAGGGATCTTGGGGCGAACGGAACGACGACATTCATGCGCGTTGTGCTTCCGCTTTCCATACCCGGCATAGTTTCGGGCATTACAATGGTGTTCATTCCGGCGATTACGGCATTCACGGTTCCCGCGCTCATAGGAAACGGAATGTACCATCTTTACGGAAATGAGATTGAGCTTGCGTTCAAGACGCCCAACGCTCCGGGAGATTATGCTGTCGGAAGCACTTTGTCCATAATACTTCTCATATCCGTCCTTGTATCGACGCTCATAATGAATCACTTTGACAAGGATCAGCAGACAGGAGGGCAGATGTGGTGAAAAAGGCGTTCAAACCGTTTAAGTATGTGTATCTGGGGCTTATGCTCCTCTTCCTGTATATCCCCATAATATACCTGATAGTGTTCTCGTTCAACGACTTCACGTTCGGAAGACGAGTGTCATATGCCAATCTCGGCGTGTGGAACGGGTTCTCGTTGAGCAATTATAAGAATCTCTTTGTCGGAGAGGCGGGGAACGCGCTGCTGCTCACTCTGGAGATAGCCGCAATATCGAGCGTGCTGGCAACCGTTATAGGAACCGCCGCGGCGATAGGCATATACGCCATGAAGAAGCGCAGCCGCAATCTGATACTCAATGTTTCCCAACTCCCGATGGTCAATCCCGATCTTGTAACGGGAATTACGTTTATGATGCTCTTTGCGTTCGTGAACGGCTTGCTTGTCAGGATGGGGCTTGCGCAGATAGGGGATATAACAAAGCTTGTTATAGCTCATGTGTCGTTCAGCATACCATATGTCATATTCTCCGTAATGCCCCGCCTTCGCCAAAGCTCCGATCTGCTTTACGAGGCGGCGATGGATCTGGGATGCTCACCCATGCAGGCGTTGCTGAAGGTGGTCATTCCCGATATAATGCCGGGAATCACATCGGGCTTCATAATGGCTCTTACGATGTCGCTTGACGATTTTGTCATAAGCTACTTCGTATCCGATTTAAAGAGCGTATTGTCGGTGTACATATTCTCCTGCGCAAGGGGAGCGAGGGGAGTCAATCCCGCGCTTGCGACGGTAATATTCATACCGCTTGTAACATTGCTGCTCATCGTCAATCTGAGGCGGCTTGCCAAGGAGCGCGAGTATGAGATACAATCAAAAAAAGTTAAGATGAAAGACAAGGGAGGAAATATCAAATGAAAAGAATTCTTTCACTGATGCTGTGCCTTGCAATGCTGTTCGCGTTTGCCGCATGTAAGGGCAATTCGGCCGATTCCGGCTCGGATAAGCCAAAGGACGCGGATAATGAAAAAGCCGATTACAGCTTCAAGGATGGGGACTATTATGAGAACATCGGCGGCGAGCTGAACATTCTCAACTGGGGCGAATACATCGACCCTGAGCTTCTGAACCTTTTTGAGAAGGAAACGGGCGTTAAGGTCAATTATGTGGAGATGACGAGCAATGAGGAGATGCTGTTAAAGCTCCGCTCCGCCGATTGCATTTACGATCTCTGTTTCCCTTCCGACTACATAATCGAGCAGCTCATAGCCAACGATATGCTTCAGCCCCTTGATATGTCGAAGATTCCCAACGCCAAGAACATATCGGAGCGCATAAAGCAGTTCACAAATGTGTTCGATCCCGATAACAAGTATTCGCTGCCCTATCTCTGGGGTACTGTCGGCATACTCTACAACACCAAGATGGTTGAGGGCGAGGTCGATAGCTGGGACGTTCTTTGGGATGAAAAGTATGTCGGTCAGGTATGGCAGTATGATTCCGTCCGTGACGCGATAGCTGTCGCGCTGCTCAAGCTCGGATACGACATCAATACCCGCAGCGCGGATGAGGTCAATGCCGCTAAGGAGGAGCTTATCAAGCAGATTCCGCTTCTCAAGGGCCTTGGAACCGATGATATTCGTTCCTCAATGGAGAATGGCAAGGCAGCACTTGCGGTCATCTATTCCGGCGACGCGCTTGAGTGCTGCAGCAAGAATGAAGACCTTGCGTACGTTGTCCCCAAGGAGGGAAGCAATGTGTGGTTTGACAATGTCGTAATCCCCAAGAGCGCAAAGAACGTAGAGGCGGCACACGCCTTTATAAACTTCATCAACGACGCCAATCTTGCCGCCCGCAACACCGAGTATGTCTACTACTCAACGCCGAATCAGGGCGCGCTCGATCTGCTTGGAGAGGAGTTCACCGAGGATGCGATATTCAATCCCTCTCAGGAGGTTTTGGATCGCTGCAATGTATTCCATGATCTTGGGGATTTTGTCGATGTGTTCAATACCGCATGGGCTGAGTATAAGTCCGCTATGGGAAACAGGTAACAAAATGAAGCGCATATAACGATGCGAGCGGGCGCGGAACGGTCTTTTGAATCGTGCCGCGCCTGTTTTTTTGTACATTTTTATAGCGCATCCGCATCTGTTTGTGCTATAATGGGTTATAGAAAACGGATACAAGTACAAAGGAGATAACGCTTTGACACTTAATGAATTAAAGGTGGGAGCTTCCGCGAGAGTATTATCGGTGGGCGGGGAAGGAGCATTAAGACAGCACCTTCTTGATATGGGAGTTATACCAGGAGCAATGCTTACGGTAACAAAGCTTGCGCCCATGGGCGATCCCATACAGATAAAGATACACGGATATGAGCTTACGCTCAGGCTTGCGGATGCGCATAGCATAGCAGTCGAACAGGCAGAATGTCCCAAGACGCATGAAGACGGCTCGAAAAGAAAGAAAAAGCCGATCCATCCGGGACTTGGTGAAACGGGCAAGTTCCATCCTAAGGGCAGCGGCGATCCGCTTCCCGATGATACTGTACTCACATTCGCGCTTGTGGGCAATCAGAACAGCGGAAAAACGACTCTTTTCAATCAGCTTACGGGCTCTAAACAGCATGTCGGAAACTTTCCGGGAGTCACGGTTGACCGCAAGGACGGTGTTATAAGGGGGTACAAGAAGACCACCATAACCGATCTTCCCGGAATCTATTCCATGTCGCCATATTCGAGCGAGGAGCTGGTTTCGAGGAACCATGTTCTCAATGAAAAGCCCACCGCGATTATAAACATAGTGGATGTAAACAACATCGAGAGGAATCTGTACCTTACAATGCAGCTTCTTGAGATGGATGTTCCAACGGTGGTTGCGCTCAATATGATGGATGAACTGATAGGCAACGGCGGCTCCGTGGACATAAATGCCATGGAGGAAATGCTCGGAGTGCCTGTGGTTCCCATATCCGCCGCCAAGAATCAGGGCATTGACGAGCTTGCCGCTCATGCAGTACACATAGCTCGTTACAGGGAGAAGCCTCTTAAACAGGACTACTGCTCAAGGGACGATAACGGGGGCATGGTGCATCAATGCCTCCATGCCGTGATGCACATAATAGAAGATCATGCCGCGAGGGCGAACCTGCCGCTCAGATTTGCCGCGAGCAAGGTCGTTGAGGGCGATAATCTCATAATAGATATGCTTGAACTCGATACCGATGAGAAGGCGGCTATTGAGCATATCATAACGCAGATGGAGAAGGAAAGGGGACTTGACAGAAGCGCGGCGATGGCCGATATGAGATTCTCGTTTATATCGAAGGTTTGCAGAAGCTGCGTCAAAAAGCCCAATGAGAGTAAAGAGCATAGAAGAAGCCGATATATAGACAGCGTGCTTACGGGAAAATACACCGCGCTGCCCATATTCATAGGAATAATGGCGCTGGTGTTCTTCCTGACGTTTAATGTTATAGGAGCATGGCTGCAAGAGCTTCTTGCGGGCGGAATAGATTGGGCAGCGGAAAGAGTCGATTTGGCGTTGACATCCGCCAATGTAAATCCGGTACTGCATGGGCTGATAGTTGACGGAATATTCGAGGGCGTCGGAAGCGTCCTGAGCTTCCTGCCCATAATAGTTACGCTCTTCTTCTTCCTGTCAATGCTTGAGGACAGCGGCTACATAGCACGAGTGGCATTCTTCATGGATAAGCTGCTGAGAAAGATTGGTCTTTCCGGACGCAGTATCGTTTCGCTTCTTATAGGCTTCGGATGCACCGTGCCTGCCGTAATGAGTACAAGAACCATTCCGAGCGGACGTGACAGAAGGATGACCATACTGCTGACCCCGTTTATGAGCTGCTCCGCAAAGGTTCCCATATACTCGTTCTTTGTAGCCGTATTCTTCCCCGGCAGGGGAGGACTTGTGATGACGGGGCTTTATGTTCTCAGTATCGTTGTCGGGATTCTGATGGCGCTTGTGACAAAAAAGACGGTGTTCAAGGGCGAGGCGGTTCCGTTTGTCATGGAGCTTCCCAATTACCGTTTGCCGAGCCTGAAAAATGTTCTTCAGCTTCTTTGGGAAAAGTCAAAGGACTTTTTACAGAGAGCATTCACGGTAATATTCATCGCCACCATAATAGTCTGGTTCCTCAAGAGTTTTGATCCGCATCTGAATATGACGGCGGATTCCCATAACAGCATACTTGCCTATATTTCGGGCTTGCTCGTGCCGATATTCAAGCCGCTTGGACTGGGGGATTGGAGGATTTGCACGTCCCTCATATCCGGCTTTGTAGCCAAGGAGAGCGTTGTATCCGTAATGGAGGTGCTGTTTGCCGAGGAAGGCGTCGGCGCGGTTATGACGACGCTGAGCGCGATCTCGATGCTTGTATTCAGCCTGCTGTATACACCTTGCGTCGCCGCCATAGCGTCCATCAGACGTGAGCTTGGAAGGAAATGGGCAATGGGAGTTGTCGTGTGGCAATGCGTGCTTGCGTGGATAGTTGCTTTTATAGTCAGAATGATTTGTATGGCGTTCGGAGTGGCATAGGAAATGAGCGCATTGGACTATGCTTTAACGGCATTGCTGCTTGCGGCAATCGGTATCGCCGTGTTCTTTGCGGCGAAACGAAGCAAAAAGGGAGGCTGCTGCGGCGATTGCTCCGTTTGTTCGGGCTGCGAAAGGGAAAAAAACTTTGATAAAAACGCGGACAAGTCATAAGCACGGCACTATGCTGACTATAAATAAAGCAGACAATGATTAACACAACTAAGCTGCAAATGGGTTAAAGCTGCGACCAAAGGGAGCCGCGCGGGCGTGTAGTGTTAAGAAATCGCAACGATGTTGCGATTCAGACCGCTGACAAACCCCAAACGTGCCGGAAACACCTGCCTTCCCCTCTGAGGGGAAGGGGGACCGCCGCCTCAGCGGTGGTGGATGAGGTGGCAAAAAACTCAATGAACACTTAGCTTTTTTGATAGTGCTATTGTTTCCACCTCATCAGTCAGACCAAAAAAGCGGACTTTGTCCGTAAGCTGAATCGCAACGGTGTTGCGATTTTAACGGAACGTCGAAGCAGCTTTGCTGCGAGGGAAGCGTACGCGCCGCGATAAGCGCGGAATTTTGGCAAATCAAGCAAGATTTACCGCTCCTGCAAGATATATCCTTGTAATTATCGAAAAAACGGATTGGCAGAGCGGTGAAGATTGATTGAAAGCTACATACATTAAATCTACACACTCTCCCAAACATTAGTTAATCATCGTCAACAAAACGATTATACAGAAGGAGGTCTGTGCCGCTCGATAACGGCGAAAGAGCTTTATGAACATTTACGTTGCCGCTTCATTGTTTTCGCTTCTGATATTGACTTATTGGGTGATGTCGGAGGTCTTTACGATTATGTTTCGATTCGTTGGACTGCCGGAGGAGAAAGCACGGTTTCAAGTGGTATCCATTTTGACCGGATGCGGTTTCACGACCCGTGAGAGCGAGATGATACTTTCGACCAAGCCTCGCAGACGTATAGCAAGGATATTGATGCTGTTCGGATATGTTTTCAATATCTCGGTCGTTTCCGCGTTCGTAAACGTATTCTTTTCGATCAGCACAAGCCAATTCGGGGACTTTTACCTGAGCGCGCTGATACCAATCGCCATGGTTGCCTTGCTGTTCGGATTGAGCCGAATGCACTCAGTAAGGGCTTTTTTCGACCGAATACTTGAGCGCTTCGCCGGGGCATTCTCCAAAACCGATAAGTACAATCCGATAATGCTTATTGACCATATCGGAAAGGGAACGATCGCGCAGGTAACGCTAAATGATGTACCGGAGAGAATAAGGCACATAGAATTGAGGCAAACGGGGCTTAGGGAGAAGCACGGAATACTCATAATGCTTATCGAGCATCCAAACTCCCAAGTCGATGTTCCTACAGCGCATACCGTGCTTGAACAGAACGACAGAATAACGGTCTTCGGAGATTATAAAACCCTTTGCAGAATTTTCAACGCGAAGGAGCGCTTCGCGTGATAAACAGTATTAAATTGGGGCGGCGGTCAATCGTCGCCCTTTTCGCCGTCTATTTCCCTGAGCTGGCGCAGCCACTCCGCAACGGTTCCGTTATTGAGGTATCCCAAAAGAACTCCGGGACAACGCTCCTCTCTCTCAAGAGCGTTCCTCAATGCCACTATAACACCGGAGCCCTCCGGGGCGTCGGCTTCTCTGCTCAGATATTCGGGTCTATCATCGCAGAAGTCAAGCAGGGCGTTACAAAATCTATGTACAACATCCCAGTATTCCACATACGGATTGCCAACAAGTCTGCCCTGGGAATCCAATTCGGTTATCCATTCGCCCAAATCTTCCATATCAAGGGACGGAATGAATTTTGTTAAACTCGCAAAATTTGCCATTAGATGCTCCTTTCCAAGTACAAGCGACTTCATTTGTTATTTCATATATTATACATTATATTGGACAGGCTTGTAAAGTGGAAGACCGAGTGCAAATAAAATATATTATTTTGACGAGCTTTGCATTCGATTTGAGGTGGATGAAAAAAGGCCGATGCCGACAGTCGGTTGTCGTCGCAGCAGCCCTTCATTATGCTGTTAATTGAATCTTACGCTTGTTCATCCAATGCTTTCTTCAACAGCTCCGAAAAACGGCCCAGATCGTTTATTTGCTGGAAAGCGTTGTTGTAGTAGGGGTGAATTATGGAATCGCCTATAAGCAGTACATACCCTTCGTAGGGGTTCACGGTAAAGAAACGATTGTTTTTGGCGTCGTCGCTTTTGACGAGGAAGAATATGTACACCTTGCCTACCGTCGGGGTGGACTCAGGAGGTGTATTCACCTTCTTCTGAGTCAGGTCTGTGGCGTTTATGACGGGTTTGACGTCATGAGGTTCGATAACAATATCGATTTTGTTACCGCTTTTGAAGCCGCTGAAGAGAGGATTTTCAACACGCGCTCTTACAAATACCTGCTCAAGGGTGTTGACCGTACTCTCGCCGTTGCCTGTGGAGCGGCATACGGTCGTGGTTGGCTCGCTCACCGAAAGCACACGGCAGATAAGCACCGCGTCGCATGACTCGATAAGGGAGTTGAAATCGTTATAGTAAAACTTTTTAGAAGGTACTGAAAGGACGGCTTTCTGCTTTTCTATATCGTCACGAACGCTGTCAAGCGTGCAGGTGTCGCCCTTAAAGCTGACTGTTCCTTGATTGACGGATATGAGCAGACTGTCGTAAACAGGAGCGAGTATTGTATCCTCCGTAAGCTCGGAGGTATCAAACGGTTTAAGATAGAGCAGGTATTGCTCTCCCGGAACGGCGTCGGCTTCGACGTTTACAACGGCTCCGACATCCAAATCTCCGGCAAGAGTTTCGTCAATGGCGAATCGAGATATTGTTTTATCGCCATCCTTGGGAGCCATTCGCATACAGGTCGCCAACGCTATGCAGGCAGCATCGCGGTACATCATTCTTATGGATGCGGGAGGAACTTCTCCTTGGGGCTCCTTAAGATGATCTGCGGAGGGAAGCTGAACTGCGGTTATAAAAAGCATTAAAACGGCAAGCAGCGATAATGCCAGCCTTTTTTTCATTTAAGCACCTCCTTCCGCAAAGCTACTGTAATGATTATACCACGCCGACGCGCTTTTAACAAGGATTTGCCGAGCTTGAAAGCATGTGTTATAATACCGCGTAATATAAAAACCCGAATGGGAATCCATATTCGGAACGCAACAGGAGAACCGCGTATGAAAAAAACAGTATTAATAATGATGGTATTGCTGCTTACAATATGCTCAGTCTGCCTGCCGCCGTGCGGATGCGGACAGGAAGACAATGCCTATGCGTCAGCATATATTGAGAAAGCGGAGAAAATAATGGATGAGGTAATCGAGTACATAAGTACCCATCCTATCAAATCGGATTCCTCAGAGCATTCATTCAAGTTCCAAGATATGAGGAGCCGTCTTGATAAGGATGATGCGAAGCTTTACGATACGCTGCTTAAAGCCGCAAGGAGCTTTAAGAATGTGTCCGTGACTTGTACGGTAAGCTCAATGGAAGCTGTGTCCAATGCGCTCTATATTGACCATCCGGAAATAGAAACATATTTTAAAATGCTCGAAACAGACACCCAAGAGGACTCTGAGGTCAAGTACAGCTCCTGCATATTCCTGCCCGATGCGCGCTACGCGAGGGATTCCGAGGACATCGGAGCTGTCAGACAGCAGGTCAAAGCACTTGAAGTGGTCGCAAAATATGTGGCGGGCAGGCTTCCGAAAAATTTTTCTGTGATAGACAAGTACCGTGCGCTGGCTTGTTATATATGTCTTAATACAAAGTATGTCCACATAAGAGGAGAAATGCCCGCCTATGCCGTCAATGCGTTCGGAGCGGTAATGAACGGATATTCGATATGTCAGGGCTATGCGATAGGATTCGAGTATCTTTGCCGTATGGCGAATCTGGACTGCCGCAGGGTACGCAATGCCTATACGGACGATAATATGCACTTCTGGGATGAGGTGACGCTTGACAGCGGATCGTATTATATCGACGTTACATGGTGTGACGGCAGGGGGGATTACAGCGAAGAAGACTGGTTCAAATGGTTTATGTTCTGCGCGGAGGAACAGCATGTGGCGGATGACGGAAGCAAAACAACGGGGATACCGCTCGAGTAAACGCTGATTAAATCAAACAAGCTCTGATAGTATTGATATTGCGACCAAAGGGAGCCGCGCGAGCGTGCAGTGTTTAGAAATCGCAACGGTGTTGCGATTAAATCAAGCAAGATTTACCGCTCCTGCGAGAAATATCCTTGCACTTTTTGAAAAACGGCAGGGTAGAACGGCAAAAATTGATTGAAAGCTATATGCTTTAAATCAGCTCATTCTCAAGACTTTAATTAATCATTGTCTACTCGACAGGAGCGGTTGGGAATAAACCGCTGAAATCTAATCTTGCTATTAAAAAATGTTTTATAGGGCTTGACTAAAACGCAAAGCTGTTTTATAATACCCATGCGGAGAGGCATAAAACTCCGCGAGAATCCAATTTAATCTTCGATTCTCCGTTATGATACGGGAGGAGTAGCGAAGAGCTCAGGCTTATAAGAGAAGCGGGGTAGGTGAGAGCCGCAGTCTGGGATTCGTGAAGGTCGCCTGTGGAGCGGAGCCGGGTGCGCCCGTTACAGCGTTCATTGAGAGGAACGGTTTATCCGTTCAACAAAGGTGGTACCACGAGCGACCCTTCTCGTCCTTTGGCGGGAAGGGTCGTATTATTTTTCGGAGGTACATGACAAAATGTGTGAAAAATGCGCAAAAGGCATCGATGAGATGCCCAAGACCTACGATCCCTCAACGGTTGAGGATCGCCTTTATCAAAAGTGGGAGTCGAATGGATACTTCCATTCCAAGCCCAATCCCGACAAAAAACCCTATACGATAGTTATACCGCCGCCCAACATCACAGGCCAGCTTCATATGGGTCATGCGCTTGATGAAACAATGCAGGACATTCTTATAAGATATAAGCGCATGAAAGGTTTTGAAACGCTCTGGCTCCCCGGCACCGACCATGCCTCGATAGCTACTGAGGTCAAGATAGTTGAGCGAATGGCGAAGGAAGGTCTGACAAAGAAGGATGTCGGACGCGACGAGTTCATGCGCAGGGCATGGGCGTGGAAGGACGAGTTCGGAGGCAGGATAGTTAAGCAGCTTCGCAAGCTCGGCTCATCATGCGATTGGGAACGCGAAAGGTTCACGATGGATGAGGGCTGCTCAAAGGCAGTCCGTAAGGTTTTCATCGACCTCTATAATAAGGGACTCATTTACAGGGGTGACAGAATAGTCAACTGGTGTCCGTGCTGTAAGACGGCTATATCCAATGCCGAGGTTGAGTTTGAGGAGCAGCCTTCCAATCTCTGGCATGTCAGATATGACGCGCCGGATGGAAGCTATTCAATAACCGTTGCCACAACACGCCCGGAAACGATACTCGGAGATACGGGAATTGCCGTCAATCCCAATGATGAGCGTTACCGCGATATAGTCGGCAAGACCGTCGTGGTTCCTGTTGTGGGACGCGAGATACCAATAGTTGCCGATGAATATGTTGAGATGGATTTCGGAACGGGAGCCGTTAAGATTACGCCATCCCATGATCCGAATGACTTTGAGGTCGGAATACGAACCGGACTTCCAAGAATGTGTGTCTTCACAGAGGATGGACATATAAACGAGCTTGGCGGCAAATATGAAGGACTAACAACAAAGGAATGCCGCAAGGTATTCGTTGAGGATTTAAAGACTGCCGGAAATCTTGTCAAGATAGAGCCGTATACGCATAATGTAGGAACCTGTTACAGATGCCATACAACCATAGAACCCATGGTTTCAAAGCAATGGTTTGTGGCTATAAAGACGCTTGCCGAGCCGGCTATAAAGGCGGTAGAGGAGGGAAGAATAAAATTCGTTCCTGAAAGATACACTCAGACGTACTTTAACTGGATGTACAATATAAAGGACTGGTGCATATCCCGTCAGCTCTGGTGGGGACATCGTATACCCGCGTATTACTGCGATGATTGCGGCGAAACGGTGGTCGCGGAGAACGCTCCCGAAAAATGCCCCAAGTGCGGAGGCGCGATGCATCAGGATGAGGACGTACTCGATACATGGTTCTCCTCAGGCATGTGGCCCTTCTCAACGCTCGGCTGGCCCGAAAAGACGGAGGAGCTTAAATACTACTATCCGACGTCCACGCTTGCGACAGGCTATGACCTGGTGTTCTTCTGGATAGCGCGCATGATAATGTTCGGTCTGTATGCCATGGACGAGGTTCCTTTCGATCATGTGTTCATACATGGAATGGTGCGTGATGAGCTTGGACGCAAGATGTCCAAATCCCTCGGCAACGGCATAGATCCGCTTGAGATAATAAAGGATTACGGAGCGGATTCATTAAGGTTCTCACTAACCGCCGGAACCGCAGCAGGCACGGATATGCGCTTCCAGCTCAAGAAGGTCGAAGCGGCAAGGAATTTCTGCAACAAGGTCTACAATGCCTCGCGCTTTGTTATGATGAATCTCGGCTCCGAGCCGATAGAAGGCATCGACATGTCAAAGCTCGATATAGCGGATAAGTGGATACTCTCAAGACTCAACGCGGTAGTGAAGGAGGAAACGGCGAATATAGAGGCGTTTGACCTCAATCTTGCCGTCGAGAAGATTTACAGCTTCATATGGACGGAGCTTTGCGACTGGTATATTGAAATGGCAAAGCCGAGACTTTACGGCGAGGATGAGGACGCCAAGCGGAATGTCAGGGCGATACTTGTTCGCGTGCTGTCCGATTCCATGAAGCTGCTCCATCCGTTCATGCCGTTCATCACCGAGGACATTTATACAAGGCTTCCCGGCTCCGGTGAGACAATAATGCTCGAAAAATGGCCCGAATATGAGGAAAGCTTTGACTTTACAGCCGAGGCGGAGACCATGGACGGCATAATGGAGCTTGTCCGCGCCATCAGAAATGTTCGCGCCGAGATGAATGTTCCTCCCGCAAAGCGCGCCAAGATGTTCATAGTCACGACCGAGAATAACGCAAAAGCGGCGGAGGAGGCGGCTCCGTACTTCAACAAGCTCGCGGGCGCGTCGGAGGTTGTGGTAAAGCTCGATAAGGATGGAATAGCTCCCGACGCCGTTTCGGTCGTTTCGGCAATAGGCGACGCCTTCATACCACTCAATGAGCTTATAGATATTGAAAAGGAGCTTGCGCGTCTTGCCAAGGAAAGGACGAGGATAGAGGGCGAGATCAAGCGTGCCGAAGGAAAGCTCAATAATCAGGGCTTTATAGCAAAGGCGCCTCAGAAGGTCATAGATGAGGAGCGCGCCAAGCTGACGGCGGCGAAGGAGCTTATGGAAAAGCTTGTTCGCCGGATAGCGGAGCTTGATAAGTGATTCCGGCTGTGGCTTTATAACCGGAACAGCCGGAGCCTGCTTGGAGGTTTCGGTATCGGGAACGGCTTTTGAAAATTTAACAGTTTGTTAATAATAAAGGGTGTTTAATATATTGACCGTTGTTGGACGATGTGATAATATATGCACATAGCCAGTTAAGTTTTCATTTTAACCTTCTAAGTTCTATAACAGTATGAATAACGGCAGGGAAGCGGACAGCTTCCCTGCCGTTAGGTTTGATTAAGGGAAACGGTACGGATAAAAAAAGACAAGAATAAACGCCGCAATGAACCTTTTGCGCTTTTCTATCGTCTATAATGGTGAAAGCGCTTTACATCACAAAAAAGGAGGCGAGTTTATGGAGAGCTTTGAGCAGCTTCTTATAGAGCATAGGGGAGCTGTCGAGAGATATGTACGGTATCGCATTTCCTCAAAATCCGATGCCGACGATGTATTGCAAGAGGTATATATTTCGGCCTTTCGCAGATTTGAGCAGCTTCGCAAAGCCGAGAGCTTTAAGCCGTGGATTCTATCCATAGCAAGGAACAAGTGCGTGGATTTTATGCGTTCGCGTCCGGATGAGCTGGCATTTGACGAGCTGCCGGAGAATGCGATTGCGCAGAGCCGTTTCGGTCTTATTGGGGATTCCGCCGTGGCGGAAACGCTCGATATGCTAAGCTTCAATGACAAACAGATTTTGGAACTTTGCTACTACAGCGGTTTGAAGCAGACGGAGATAGCACAAAAGCTCAGAATACCGCTCGGAACTGTAAAAAGCCGACTTAATACCGCAAAAAAGAACTTTAGAAAAAACTATCCATACCCACCGAAAGGAGCGTACTTTATGAAAAGGTTACCTAAAACAATGTCGAGCTACACGATCATTCCCCAAAACGAGGCGCCGTTCTCTGTAAAATGGGAGGAGCTTTCAGGCTGGTTCATAGTCCCAAGGCTTGGTGAAAAACTGTGCTGGGGCATGTACGACCGACCTTCACAAAAAGGGGATTGCTATTATGAGATGGAAGTTGTTGGGAAAGCGGAGATTCACGGCATTGAAGGAGTCGAGATAATTGCAAGAGAGCATGAATTCGGCGGCGGAGCCGGAGTTGAACGTCGATTTACAGCGCAGTTGACCGAAACGCACTGCCGCTTCCTTGCGGAGAGCCATATCGAAAACGGTGTAAAGAAGATAACAACATTCCTTGACAGCGACGATTTCATGCCCAAATGGGGTATTGGCGAGGATAACAGCGGCAATGAAACAAGGCTTGCTCCCAAGGGATACATAGAAAGACAGGGGAACAAGCTGGCTGCCAAGACCGAGAACGCAGTTGATATAGTCGGACGCTATACGGTCGAGATGGGTAAAAGGAGCTTCGATACGGTCTGCGTTATAGATGCAAGCGGCGAAAGTGAAGGCGTTCTTATCGAGCAGTTTATAGATGAAGGCGGAAGGACGGTGCTTTGGCGTCGTTTCAATGCTGATGATTGGAACATCGAAAGCAATGGCAGAACATGGTCTGAGATGCTTCCCGAAAATGAAAGACTTGAGCTGAATGGCAGGGTGTTCGTCCATTGGTATGACTGTATAACGGATCGCGTACTCTGATAGAAAAACAAGGAAAAGAACCGATGCAGGCAAACAGCCTTAGTATCGGTTCTTTTTTTGAAAGAGTATAGAAAAATCGCCGCAAGCTTATAACCTGCGACGATTTGGTCTGGGTGAGAAGATTCGAACTTCCGGCCTCTTGAACCCCATTCAAGCACGCTACCAAACTGCGCTACACCCAGTCGTTCAATGCTCATGTATTGTAACACCGCGAAGGATGAATGTCAAGCCTGTTTGAAAGTATATTTTAATCCGCGAGTTTGAAACCGTATTTTTATTTGCTATAATAGCGTAAACAAAAATTTGGAGGATTCCATATGAGAAACAGATCCGTTTGTGCCGCTCTGTCGATTGCCTTAATGCTTTCGGTATGCGCTTTTACGGCTTGTGACAGGAGTTCTAAGCAGATTTGCATTGAGTTGCCTGACTCCGCGTCAACTCTTATCCTGACGGCGGAGCCGACGTATACGCCGAGTTCGACTGCCGTGAGCGAGCCGACTTCCACCATTACGTCTGAGCCGACGCAAATTCCGACCACGCCTCCGACGGACACACCTGAGCCTACCGCCGCTCCGACGCCGAAGCCGACGAATACGCCGAAGCCGACCGCCACGCCGACGCCCAAGCCTACAAGCACTCCCAAGCCGACGCCCAAGCCTACAAGCACTCCCAAGCCGACGCATAAGCCCTTGACCGATGACGAAAAAGCAAGGCTTATAAATTTTGACAACAGACTTCCTAAGGGATATGTTCCGCATGACCTTGTGAATGCGAAGGCTCTTTTAGGCTCCTCCGGCACGGTCAAGACCGATTCGATACTGATACAGTACGAGGTCGGAGTGCAGCTCAAGAAGATGTTCGAGGCGGCATACAGCGAGGGCATAACCTGCAAATACCGCATAAACAGCGCGTACCGTACAATGGATAAGCAATGGCAGATGTGGAACAACAAGTTGGCGCAGAATCCCCATTATGCCGACGATCCGTGTTCCAACCCCGTGGGCGTCATGCCGGGCGACGCGAGCGAGCATGTAGCCGGGCTTGCCGTTGACCTTGCTTCCACCGATTTTCCGCAGGAGGACGCGGCGTTCGGCAACACAAAGGAGGGCAAATGGCTCTATAATAACGCGCACAGATTCGGATTCATTCTCCGCTATCCCGCGGATAAAACCCATATAACGGGCGTCAAGAGCGAGCCTTGGCACTTCCGCTATGTCGGAGTGGAGCTCGCAAAACGCATAAAGGCAAGCGGGTGCTGTATGGAGGAGTATTTCGGATAAAGCGGTAAAGCGGAAAAAGCGCGAAAAACCCAAAAACCATAGCAAATATATTTGCCTGCGATAGCCGATTGCTGTATAATAAAGCATTGTTGGAATATGTTCCCGAAAGGAGTTAAAACAATGGAAAAGAAGTACCGTGTGCTTGCTATAAACCCCGGCTCAACATCGACCAAGGTTGGAATCTATGAGGGTTCCGAGATGCTTTATGAAGGAACCGTGCGTCACAGCCGTGAGGAGCTTGCCGAGTTTACAACAATTTATGCTCAGAAGGACATGCGCCTGAAGCTGGTCGAGTCGCTCATCGAGGAAAATGGCTTCAAAGCTTCCGAGATGGACGCATTTGTCGGTCGAGGCGGCATTATCCGTCCGTTAAAGAGCGGCGTTTATAATATCGGTGAAAAGCTTATGGACGACCTTATCAATCTTCCGAGCGCGCAGCGTCATGCCTCAATGCTCGGCGGAGTAATAGCAAAGGCATTTGGCGATCAGTATGGCAAGCCCAGCTTTATCGTTGACCCCGTCACCGTTGACGAGCGCGATGAGATAGCCAAGATAACAGGTCTTCCCCAGATAAAGCGCGACTGTATTTTCCATTGCCTGAATCAGAAATCCGTTTGCAGATATCATTGCAGGCTCAACGGTCTCAAATATGAGGACCTCAATCTCGTCGTCGCGCACATGGGCGGCGGCATTTCCGTGGCCGCTCACAGGAAGGGCGTCATAGTCGATGTTACCGACGCTATATCCGGCGAAGGCCCGTTCACTCCCGAACGCTGCGGTTATATCCCCGCCAAGCAGCTTGCCGACCTTATATACAGCGGAAAGTATTCCAGCGACGAGGTCTATAAGCTCATTTCCGGCAAGGGCGGTCTGATGGCGCACTTCAATACCAACTCCGCTCTGGATGTTGAGAAAGCCGCCGAAAGCGGAGATGAACACGCCAAGATGATCTACGACGCCATGGGTTACAATATCGCCAAGGCATGTGGTCAGATGGCGACGGTTCTGTGCGGCAAGGTTGATGCCGTGATACTGACGGGCGGTCTTGCATACAGCAAGATGCTTACCGATTACATCACCGAGCGCGTAACGCGTACTGTCGGGCGAGGAGCAGGCTAAGGAATATCTTGGCTGATTATAATGCCATTATCGGACGGACGGTCATTTGATCAAGGACTGCCGTCCGAATTTTATTATTATGAAAATTTCTGATTTTTTCAATAATCTTTTCAGGAAAGAGAGAGCAGGGCAGGTCAGGTTCAGCCCCGATGAATATGAAGGTATGTTTATTATAGTAGGACTCGGAAATCCCGGACGTGAATACGCCGACACAAGACATAACGCCGGATTCATGGCGCTTGACATATTGGCGGACAGGCACAGCATAGATATATCGCGCCATAATTTCCGATGCGTTTTCGGCGAAGGACGTATCGGCGCACAAAAGGTCGTGCTTGCCAAGCCTGAGACATTCATGAACAATTCGGGATTTGCGGTGCGCGATTTGATGAACTGGTACAAGGCTGAGCCGGAGCATCTTGTATTGGTATATGACGATGCTGACATCCCGACGGGTACATTGCGCCTGAGGGACAAGGGAAGCGCGGGTACGCATAACGGCATGAGGAGCGTCGTCTATCAGTTGGGTTTTGATAATTTCCCGCGTGTGCGCATAGGCATAGGCGGCGCGGAGCATGGCATGATAGGTCATGTGCTTGGTAAATTCTCGGATGAGGAGATACCCGATGTGAAGAAATCGCTCGACGACGCCGCGACCGCGATTGAGCTTATAGTCAAGGGTGATTTGCAGGAAGCGCAGGCAAGATTCAACCATAAGGGCAAGAACAATCCCAAGCCCAAGGATAATAAGGAATAACAATTCGGCACACCTTGATTAACGCAACTAAGCTGTAAATCGGTTAATGGTCGTCTGTTTTTGAATATATATTTGACACTTTATGCTATCGGGACTATAATTATTATACCAAAATAATCAGCGGAGGTTTCAACTTTTCCATGTCTACACTTTTTGAGATGAGTCGTGAAGAGCAAGAGGCTCTGTACAATTCCACTTTGGCACAGTATGAGGAATACAAATCCAAGGGTTTGAAGCTTGATATGTCAAGGGGCAAGCCCGGCTTGGATCAGCTTGCGCTTTCGGATGAGATGCTTAATATGTACATTGACCCCACCGAAACCAAGGTAGACGGTGTAGAGGCAAGAAACTATGGCGAGCTTATGGGTATGCCTTCATGCCGCCGTCTTTTCGCGGAGCTTTTGGGAGTTAAATATGAGCAGGTCTTCGTTGGCGGAAGCGCGTCGCTCGCGCTCATGTATGACGTCATAGCAAAGGCACATACACATGGACTGCTGCATTCTCCCGAAAAATGGGCAAAGCTTGACAAGGTGAAATTCATCTGCCCCGCTCCGGGCTATGACAGGCATTTTACGATTTGCGAATCATTCGGTATTGAGATGATAACCGTACCGCTTCTTGATGACGGGCCCGATATGGACATGATCGAAGAGCTTGTTAAGGATCCCGAAGTTAAGGGCATGTGGTGCGTTCCCAAGTATTCAAATCCCGAAGGCATAATCTACAGCGAGCAAACCATATTCCGCATAGCCAATCTGAAGCCGGCGGCTCCCGATTTCCTTCTGATGTGGGATAACGCCTACTGCGTGCATGAGTTTGACGGTGCGTTCGTTCCGTTCCTCGATATACTGGAGGCTTGCAGGCTTGCGGGCAATCCCGACATGGTTTTCGAGTTCGCTTCAACATCAAAGATAACATTCCCCGGCGCGGGAGTATCCTGCTTCTGCTGCTCGGAGGCAAATATGGAGTACATGAAGAAGCTTTTGAATGCGCAGATAATCAGCTATGATAAGCTCAATCAGCTTCGTCATGTTAAATTCTTCGGTAGTGCGGCAGGCGTTCATGCTCACATGAAGCGTCATGCAGCCGTATTAAAGCCCAAATTCGATATAGTTCTTGAAACGCTTGAGAATGAAATTGCTCCTCTTGGCATAGCCTCATGGCATAAGCCAAAGGGCGGGTACTTTGTATCCCTGAATGCCATGGAGGGCTGCGCCAAGCGCATACATGAGCTTTGCCGTGAGGCAGGCGTTGTAATGACGGGCGCAGGCGCGACATTCCCGTATAAGAATGATCCACGCAATTCAAATCTTCGTATAGCTCCCAGCTTCCCGCCCTGTGACGAGCTTGCTCAGGCGATGCAGGTTCTCTGTATTGCCATCAAGCTTGCTGCGCTCGAAAAGCTGCTGAACAAATAAATAAATCAAAAGGATGGCAAACAATCATGGAAAAAATGATGGACGCACTTGTAAAGACAGAAGCAGCTAAGGGTCTTACCCTGATGCAGGTACCCGTACCCGAAGTACACCACGGTGAGGTTCTGATAAAGGTTCATAAGACCGCAATCTGCGGCACGGATGTTCATATCTACAACTGGGATCCGTGGAGCCAAACTCATGTAAAGCCCCCTGTAACGATCGGGCATGAATACGTCGGCGAGATCGCCGAGCTGGGCGAGGGCGTAGAGGGTCTTGAGGTCGGACAGCTTGTTTCGGGTGAAGGTCATATAACCTGCGGACACTGCCGCAACTGCCGCAGCGGCAAATCACATCTGTGCGCGAAAACACAGGGCGTCGGCGTTCAGAGGAACGGCGCATTTGCTGAGTATATATGCATTCCCGCAAGGAATGTTATCCCGATAACATGGGATATACCTGAGGATATAATCTCATTCTTTGACGCGTATGGCAATGCCACGCATACCGCGCTCATGTTTGATGTGATAGGCGAGGACGTCCTCATCACCGGAGCAGGTCCCATTGGCATGATGGCTGCCGGCATCTGCCGTCAGAATGGCGCAAGGAACGTCGTTGTCACCGATATTAACGATTATCGTCTTGGTATGGCGAAAAAGATGGGAGCTACCCGTGTTGTCAATACCATGAAGGAGAAGCTTGAGGACGTAATGAAGGATATGGGCATGACAGAGGGCTTTGACGTGGGTCTTGAGATGAGCGGCAGCGGTATCGCCCTTAACCAGATGATTTCCGCTATGAGGAATGCCGGTAAGGTCGCTTTGCTCGGAATAGCGAAGCCCGGCACATCCGTCGATTGGAATGAGGTAATATTCAAGGGCCTCACGCTCCAGGGCATCTACGGCAGACAGATGTTTGAAACTTGGTATAAGATGGGCGCAATGGTCGAGGCAGGTCTTGATCTTTCACCCATGATAACACATCGCTTCAATTATCGTGATTTTGAAAAGGGTTTCGAAGCGATGAACAGCGGTATGAGCGGCAAGGTCGTTCTCGATTGGACTAAATAATCTGAACAATAAAGGAGAATTCACAATGAAACAGGCTTATGAGTATTTCCGTAAGGAACTGGACGCCATCAAAGAGGCGGGTACATGGCGTGAGGAGCGTATAATCACCACCGAGCAGCGTGCAAGGATAGACACCACAAAGGCAAAGGGCGTTCTCAATATGTGTGCGAACAACTATCTCGGACTTGCCAACAATCCTGAGATAATTGAGGCTGCAAAGGCAAGCTATGAGAAATGGGGATACGGTCTTTCCTCCGTCCGCTTTATCTGCGGCACTCAGGAGATACATAAGCAGCTTGAGCGCAAGCTTGCGGATTTCCTTGAGATGGACGACTGCATACTTTACACCTCCTGCTTCGACGCCAACGGCGGTCTTTTTGAGACAATACTCGGTGCGGATGACGCTATAATTTCCGATGAACTCAACCATGCTTCCATTATAGACGGCGTTCGTCTTTGCAAAGCCAAGAGGTTCCGCTATAAGAACAACAATATGGAAGACCTCAGGGCTCAGCTTGAGGCCGCCAAGGATTGCCGCATAAAGCTCATTGCCACCGACGGCGTATTCTCAATGGACGGCATAATCGCCAATCTGCCCGCTATCTGCGATCTGGCGGATGAATACGGCGCACTCGTTATGGTTGACGACAGCCACGCTGTAGGTTTCATGGGCGAGCATGGCAAGGGTACTCACGAAGCGTGCGGTGTCATGGGTCGTGTTGACATCATAACGGGTACTCTCGGCAAGGCCATGGGCGGAGCTTCCGGCGGATACACCTGCGCCCGTCAGGAGATAATCGACATGCTCCGTCAGAAATCCCGTCCCTATCTCTTCTCCAACACGCTTGCTCCGGCTATCTGCGCCGCTTCCATAAAGGTCATTGATATGCTCAATGAAAGCACCGCTCTGCGTGACAAGGTACACGAGAACACAAGGTATTTCCGCGAGCAGCTCGGCAAGATAGGCTTTGACGTTATCGAAAGCACCCACCCCATAGTTCCCGTCATGCTCTACGATCCCAAGATCGCTCAGGAGTTCGCGCGCCGTATGCTCGATAAGGGCGTCTATGTAGTCGGCTTCTGCTATCCCGTTGTTCCCAAGGGCAAGGACAGGATCCGCACACAGGTTTCCGCCGGTCATACGAAGGAAGACCTCGACTTTGCAGTAAAGTGCTTTAAGGAAGTCAAGGAAGAGATGGGAATATAATTCCCGCATGAACTGATTTTATGCCGTGAGCCCGCTTCGGTATTTGAAGCGGGCTCCGAATTTCTATATACGGCTTATTATATTAAAAAGCTTTTTCTTCTGGGCGTCGTTAAGCATGGGAAGCACGGCGTCAACCCCTTTTTGTACGGATTCCCGGTCGAATGTCCCGTCAGCCTTTTGCCGGTTTGTAGCCGAAATAAGCTCCTGCATGAGCTGTTCCTCGCTCATGCCGGAATACCTGTTGATTATCGTTTCGACGTCGCTCGATGGATTGGCGGAAACGGCGGAGCTGCCGTCTGTCGGGTTGGAGTTTCCCGATATGGTTTGCTTAAAGCTTCTTTTCATTATGATACCTCCGGAATAGTACTGCTATATTCTATGCTCGGCTTTCACAAAATGCACATCCGCTGAATATAATCAAATTGAACGGGAGGTGGATTCGATGCAGCGCATACCTACGAAAAATGTTCCCATGCGCAGGGCGGAGCAGAACGGGGAGGAGCATTCCCCGCTTCTAAAGCTTGCAAGGAGGATAAGGGAGGAGCAGGGCGTGGAGCAGGTCAAGTCGTTCCTTATTGCCATGAAGCCGTTTGCCGCGCCCAACGAGATAAAGCATGTAGCCGATGGATTCGGCATCGAATACGGCAGCATAGAGAGCGCAAGCAATACCTCCGGAGCGGCTGAAGGCGGCGGCAGAGAGAACCCAAAACGCGCACAGGCGGCGCAGCCGATAAACCAGATGAAGCTGATACAGACCATGATGCAGCTTTCCAATGCCATGAAAAACGGAGGGGCTGACCCGATAAAGCTATTGAGTATGCTAAATAGTTGAAAAACAGCTTTTTTTGTTATGGACAAATGACGAGAAATATGGTAGATTATGCCTATGAAAAGGAATACGATACAAAAACATGACGATGAATGGTTCGAAAAAGTGTTGAACGGGCTTTCACAGCAGCATCCCGACGCAAAGCCGGAGCTGAATTTCAGGAACCCGTATGAGCTTCTGATAGCCACGATACTTTCGGCTCAATGTACTGATAAGCAGGTAAACAGGGTTACGCCTGCGCTTTTTGACGCGTATCCGACGCCGGAGGCACTTGCTTCCGCTGAGCCTGAGGATGTGGAGCCGTACATACATTCATGCGGCTTTTATCATAATAAGGCAAAGAATATAGTAATGGCGTGCAGGAATATCGTGGAACAATTCGGCGGCAACGTACCGGATAACCGCGAAGGGCTGGAATCGCTTGCGGGCGTCGGCAGAAAAACCGCCAATGTGGTACTCTCGAACGCCTTCGGAGTACCTGCGATAGCCGTTGACACGCATGTATTCAGGGTGGCAAACCGCATTGGACTTGTGAACGCCGGCAATGTTGAGGAAACAGAGCGGCAGCTCATGTCCAATATTCCGAATGATAAATGGTCTATAGCGCATCATTGGCTCATATTCCACGGGAGGCGCGTATGCGGCGCGAGAAAGCCGGACTGCGGGGCGTGCATCATATCGGAGCTGTGTGATTTCAATAACGACGACAAGGGAGAAAACAGATGAATTTTGTAGATAAGATACATATTTTTATTAAGGCGGGCGATGGCGGCGACGGCTGCTCAAGCTTTCACAGGGAGAAGTATGTGAATCGCGGCGGCCCCGATGGCGGCGATGGCGGAATGGGCGGAAACGTCTGGTTCGTTGCCGACGATAATGTCAGCACGCTGCTGGAGTTCCGCTTTTCAAAGCATTTCAGAGCCGGCAGGGGCGAGAACGGGCGTGCCAAAATGCAGACCGGAAAGAACGGTCAGGACATAAGAATAGGCGTTCCCGTGGGAACCCGCGTGCGCGACGTCGAAACCGGCAAGATAATCGCGGACGTCCATGAATCCGGCTATGAGAAATGCGTATTGAAGGGCGGCAGGGGCGGCAAGGGAAACGCGCGCTTCGCAACACCGACCAAGCAGGCGCCCAAATACGCTTCTCCCGGACAGAAGCTAAAGGAATATGAGGTTGAGCTGGAGCTGCTTACAGTTGCCGATGTGGGACTTGTCGGACTTCCCAATGTCGGCAAATCTACATTGCTGTCGGTCGTCACGAGCGCAAGACCCAAGATAGCCAACTACCATTTCACAACGCTCACCCCGAATCTCGGTGTTGTAAAACGCTACGATAACGCCTTTGTGCTTGCCGATATTCCGGGACTTATAGAGGGCGCGGCGGAGGGCGCGGGGCTTGGTCGCAGCTTCCTTCGCCATATCGAGCGCACAAGGATGCTTGTTCATGTGATAGACATATCCGGCTCGGAGGACAGGGATCCCATTGAGGATTATTATACCATTCGCTCGGAGCTTTATGATTACAGCCCCGCGCTTCACGCGCTGCCGCAGTTCATAGCGGCCAATAAGATGGATATAACCGGCGCGGAGGAGAATCTGGAAAGGCTCAGAGAAGAGCTTGCCGAGGAGGATATCCCCATTTTCCCGATTTCAGCCGTAACGAACGAGGGACTTGAGCCGCTGCTTGACGCGCTTGTGCTGAAGCTTAATGAGCTTCCCAAAACAAGGGCTTTCGAGGAGGAGGAGATAGTTCAGGAGCCCCAGTATGAGAAGGGCTTTGAGGTAAGCGTCGAAGACGGGGTGTTTGTCGTCACGGGAGGAACCGTGAATTACATACTTGATACCACTAACGACGAGGACGAGGTGTCCATGAGGCGTTTCCAGCAGCTTCTTGTCAAGGAGGGCATAGTTGACGCGCTGCGCAAGGCGGGCGCGGTCGAAGGCTCAACGATAAGACTTGGAGAATGGGAGTTTGATTTTGTCGAGTGACGCCTTCGCGTCAATCCGACGAGGCTCTGCGCCTTACTTCGTCAGCGGTGAAAACCATTGCGCCGAGGCTCAATGTGACGGATGCCATTATTCTGAAATACATTGAGTAACGCACGAAAAACGAGTATGCGAAAAGCGCGGCTCCGACCGCGATGTATTTGAAAGCCCGCTCTTTGGAAAGGGTAAAAAGCCCCTTTTTAAGAGAGGGCTTTTTTGTTATACGCTCATGCTTTGAGATGATGACCGAGTCTATCTCATCATCCTCAACCGTATACACGTCGGACAGATCCCTGCCCGAAAAATCTTCCGGGGATATGAGCTTTATTCTTCCTCCAAGTCGGTTTATAATGTCACGCGCCCTGCTTGTGGGTTCGGCAGCGGATACTATTGTCACGGAATCCCCAAATATTTCTAAAGCGAGCTTTATATCATCGGTGGTCAGCAAGTCGGTGCAATGATGTATGAACACATTCGCTTCCGCTTCTATCTGCGAGAGAAAGGGTTCGGGGTCTAAGATCAGCTTTGTTCTGTATAATTCATTCGCCGTATCGGTTCTGAGCCTGCATACATGGCGAGAAAACCTTTCACGATCGGCTATGAACCATATCAGCAGCACAACAATGCAGCAGATGAAGGTTATTATCCTTGCAATAACTCCATTCACCATATGGGGACGCACAGCTATATACAACGCGAAAAAGATTATTGCCGAAAGGAATGCGTGATCGAGAAATGATGCTGTGACGCTCCTGCCCTTGCGGAACGAGTATCGGTATATCCTTTTAAGCTGTTTTTGAGTTTCCGAGCTTTTAAAACTTTTTTCCATGACGTTATGTCCTTGATGCTGAATTATGGAATGAATACCGCGACTGCCTTAAATAGCTTTCGGCGGCGGGGCTCATATATATTTTATTACCGATTTTTGAGTTGGCTATTCACAAAACGAGGAAAATGTTGTATAATGATAAACATATGAAGATTGGTATATTCGGTGGAAGCTTTGACCCGGTGCATCTGGGGCATATAATGACGGCGCGTTCCGTAAGCAAGGAGCTTGGACTTGACAAGCTCTTTATGGTGGTTGCGGCAAATCCGCCCCATAAGGATAATACGGGAAGACTTCCGGGATGCATGCGTTACCGTATGCTTGACGCCGCCGTTAAGAATGAGGAGCTTATATTCCCGTCCGATGTGGAATTGAAACGCGAGGGAAAGAGCTATACGGTCGATACCGTGACGTTCTATAAAAACCAATACAGGGGTGCGGAGATATTCCTTATAGTCGGCGGCGATATGCTTGAAAACTTTCCGCTCTGGCGCGAGCCGAAACTGATACTTGAAAAGGCAAAGCTGGCAGCCGTAACCCGTCCCGATGCTTCGAGGGACATGAGAGCTATCGCGGATGATATAGAAAAACGTTTTGGCGGAAAAGTTTTGCTGTCGGAGTTCACCGGCCCGGAAATATCCTCAACAGAGATAAGGAACAGGATGAAGGACGCGATACCGGTGGATACTATGGTTGCGAAGCCGACGGAGCTTTATATGTATGAAAATGCGCTCTATATGCCTCCTGAGCTTATTGAAATAAGGAACAGTCTATCTGCAAGGCTCAGGCGCAAACGGCTCAACCATACCATGATGACGGTTTGCGAGGCGATTAAGCTTGCATATCATTACGGAGTGGATACAAGGAAGGCAAGGCTTGCCGCGCTCCTGCATGACTGCGTAAAGCTGCCGAATAAGGAGCTTTTGGATTTCTGCACTAATAATCATCAGGAAATATCGGATGAGGAGAAGGCAAATCCGTATCTGATACATGCAAGACTCGGCGCGATATTTGCTTCGGAGGAATTCGGAGTAAAGGATGAGGAAGTGCTTCAAGCCATAAGGTATCATACCATAGGACATGTTGGTATGTCCATGCTGGATAAGATAGTTTATGTTGCCGACAAGATAGAGTGTACAAGGGATTATGAAGGAGTGGACGATATAAGAAGGATGGCGTATAACGACATAAACCGCGCAATGCTGCTTGCAATGAAGCATTCTGCGGATTATACCGTCGCAAGCGGAAAAACGATAAACCCTTATACTGAGAGCGTAATGAGCTATTTGGAAAATGAAATAAAAAACACCACGGAGGTATAGCATGGAAGGGAACTTTCCGAACGAGATCGAAATGCGAATAAGGAATGAGGAGAGGGAGCAGGTAAAAAAGCTTCTTGATGTCATCGACAGCAAGAAGGCGATTGATACCATAGCCATTGACGTTGCCGACAAGACCATCATTGCCGATTGGTTTGTCATATGCAGCGGATCTTCTGTAATACAGGTAAAGGCGATATGTGACGAGGTGCTTGATAAATATGAGGAGCTGGGTCTTACGCTTCGCCGCAAGGAGGGATATTCCGAGGGACGCTGGATAGTTCTGGACTTCGGTTACATACTCCTCCATATATTCTACCCTGAGGAGAGGGAGTATTACAATATCGAGAGGCTTTGGACGGATGGCACTACCGAGGTAATAAGACCGTCCGAGGAATAAAGCATTACGACTTTTATAAAAAAGGAATGAGCAGCCGTTGCTTTTGCAGATGTTTTGATTAATTATGGCTTATAACGCGCTTTACCGCAGATTTCGTCCTGAAAAATTCGGGCAGATAATAGGGCAGCCACATATCACGACCATTCTTATGAATCAGATAAGAACAGGTCGTATTGCTCATGCCTATCTTTTTTGCGGCAGCAGAGGTACGGGAAAGACGAGTACGGCAAGGATACTTGCCAAGGCGATAAACTGCCTTTCTCCTGTTGATGGTGAGCCGTGCGGAGAGTGCGAAGCGTGCAGAGCTGTGAACAGCGTCGATATAATCGAAATGGACGCGGCATCCAACTCAAGGGTGGAGGAGATGCGCGCGCTCATAGAACGCGCCGAGTTCGCTCCTCTTAATCTGAATAAGAAGGTTTACATAATCGACGAAGCCCATATGCTCACAAAAAACGCCTCAAACGCGCTTTTGAAAACCCTTGAGGAGCCGCCGGCGCATGTCGTTTTCATACTGGCTACTACGGAGCCGCAGATGCTTCCTGCGACAATAGTTTCAAGATGCCAGAGGTTTGAGTTCCACAGGCTCAGAGTTTCCGAGATGGTCGATTCCATGAAGCACTCGCTTGCTTCGATAGACGCTCATATAGAGGATGAGGGACTTATTGCCATTGCAAGAGCGGCGGAGGGCGGTATGCGCGATTGTCTCAGCATAGCCGATCAATGCCTGTCCTTCTGCGGCGGGACTGTCACGGCGGAGGATGTCGCAAGTGTTCTTGGGAGCGTCAACTTTGACTTTCTATATAAGGTCGCGGACGCCATTATAGCGTCCGACGCGGCGGCTGTACTGCGCTATGTGGGGGACGTCGTATCGAGCGGACGTGATTTAGGCGTTTTTTCATTGGACTTGGCATCTCATTTCAGAGCGTTGCTCTTGACAAAGATAGTCGGGGATTGCCGGGACATACTCGATTGCACCGGAGAAATGATGGAGGATTACAAGGAGCAGTCCTCAAGAATTTCAAAGGAGAGGGCGGAAAGAGCCGTTGAGGAGCTGCTGAAGCTCCAGCTCAATTTGAAGCTTGTATCCACACCGCGCACGCTTGTCGAGAGTACAATGCTGCGCATATGCAGACCCGATGATAACGATTATGTTATAGCGATTGCCGACCGCGTAAACGAGCTTGAGTCAAAGCTCAGCACGGTTGCGGACGAAGCGGCAAAGGCGGCATCCAAGGCGGCTGCGGCGGCGAAAAGCAGGAATGCTTCGGAAGGCGAAAGCCGGGCTGAATGCCATGATGAAGCGGATAATCCCATCGAGGAGTCCGAATTTGTGGATGTGCCTGCGATGACGCAGGATGCGGATGAGCTGTTCAAAAAGCTCCAGGAGTATTTGGAGCAGAATGAGCAGACGCTCTACTATGTGTTGATAGCGGCTCAGGCACATTGGCTTGAGGACAGGGTGCTTCATATCTGCTTTGACAGGAACGGTGCCAATAGTTATCATTTTTTAAGCGACGCCGAGAGCAGAGCTCAGCTCAATGAGGCGGCGAAGCAAGCCATTCATCCGTATACGGTCGAGGTGGAGCTGAAAAAGAACGGAACTATAAGACAGGAAATGATAAGGGAACTGTTCGGAGTACCGATAGTTGAGGAATAGTCGCGCGGGATTTATCCGCGCGTAAACGCAATTGCCGGAAAGGACGCCTGAAAAACATCATAAAATATAAGACGGGGTGATAAAAATGCAGAAGAATATTCAAGCGCCAAAGGGAACAAAGGACGTGCTGCCTGCCGACAGCCACAAGTGGCACTATATAGAGAAAACCATTCGTGAGCTGTGCGCTCTTTACGGTGCGCACGAGCTGCGCACGCCGATAATAGAGCATACCGAGCTTTTCCTGCGCGGCGTCGGTGATACGACCGATATAGTCCAGAAGGAGATGTACACATTCGAGGATAAGGGCGGCAGGTCTATAACGCTCAAGCCGGAGGGAACTGCCGGAATGGTAAGAGCGTTCATTGAGAACAGGCTTTTCAATGAGCCCATGCCGCAAAAGCTCTACTATCTCAATTCCCCCACATTCAGGTACGAAAAGCCTCAGGCGGGAAGACTGCGCGAACACCACCAGTTCGGCATAGAGATGGTCGGTTCATTTGCTCCCGAAACGGACGCCGAGGTCATATTGCTCGCGCTGACGCTGTTCAAGAAGCTTGGAGTGAATGATCTTATGCTCCATATAAACAGCATCGGCTGTCCCGAATGCCGAAAGGATTATAATACCGCGCTGCGTGAGTATCTGTCCCGTTACATTGGGGATATGTGCGAAACCTGCCGTTCGAGGTTCGAGAAGAACCCCATGCGCATAATAGACTGCAAGGAGGAACGCTGCAAGCAGATAGTGAAGAACGCGCCGCGTACCATAGACTATCTGTGCGATTCGTGCAGGACGCATTTTGAGGGAGTCAAAGCATGTCTTGACGCTGTCGGAGCCAATTATGTTATCGACCCGGATATAGTAAGAGGTCTTGATTATTATACCGGAACGGTATTCGAGGTCATCTCCAACAGAATAGGAGCGCAGGGAGCCGTATGTGCCGGGGGACGCTATAACGGACTTATTGAGGAGCTTGGCGGTCAGGCTTTGCCCGCAGTCGGATTCGGCTTGGGCATGGAGCGTCTGCTTGCCGTCATGGAAGCCAATGAAGCGGCGTTCCCGACCGAGGAGCGTTTGACGGTCTACTTTGCCGCGTTTGGCGATGCGGCAAGAAAAAAGGCGTTCGCGCTGACACAGGAATTGCGTGAGAAGGGCGTATCAGCCGAATTTGACCATATGGACAGGAGCTTTAAGGCACAGTTCAAGTATGCCAATAAGCTTGACGCCAAGTATACCGTGGCGATAGGCGACGAGGAGCTTGAGCGCAATCTGGTCAAGGTCAAGTGCATGGCGGACGGAGAGGAGCAGGAGGTAAGCCTGAGCTTTGTCTGCGATTATTTCATGGATTGATTTAAAACTCTTATAAAGGCGATTTGTCATGCGCGAATCGCCTTTTAGATTGTTGAAAACAGCGGTCGATTCTCAGTAAACCGCTCTGTTATCGGTTTTTTGTGTTGAATTAAAGCGTTGTTTGTGGTATAATCGAAAACCGAAAAAACCGAAAGCACAGGTCGTCTGTTCATTGTGCGCGTTTATAGGAGGTGCATTATGGCAAAGAGGATTCCTCTTACATTGTTTATGCTTGCGTTTGCTATGGTTTTTGGATGTGCGCCGAAGCATACCGAAACCAATGCGGCAGATACAGCCGAGCCTGCGAGTGCCGCTCCGACGGAGGAGGCAACGGAGCAGCCTGAGGACGAGCTTGTAGTTATTGATACGCCCGCACCCACCGAGGTTCCTACAGAGGAGCCGACGGAGGAGCCGACCGCGGAACCGACGGCAACGCCGCTTGTAATATCCATGTACAAGAGCAGGGTCAATAAGCTGAAGATTCTGTCAGCTCCCGACGCGGACAGCGAGGTGGTAGCCAAAGTCGGCTTTGAGGATAATGTTCAGGTCGTTGGCATGGATGATTCCGAATATGCCATGCTGCTGTATAATGATGAGGTATGCTATTGCAAGGCGAGCAATATAGTCCCTGCCGATGAAAAGCTTTACGGATACCTGCCTTTCAGATCCGAAAACAAGAAGGACAGCAAGGGCAATGTGGTCTATGAGGAGGACGGCGTAACGCCTGTCAAGCTGACGGCTGAGCTTATAGACGTAAGGCTTGTTGTGCCGAATATAGAGATCTATCAGATATTCGGTACGGATAAGAACTTTACGGGAAGGGTTCTCTACGACAGACCTGTTCCCGTAATGCAGAAGGCGACCGCTCAAAAGCTTGCTGTCGCCGCCCGAAAGTTTGCGGAGGACGGATACACGATAAAGCTTTATGATTGTTACAGACCAAAGTCCGTGCAGTTCATACTTTATGATATAGTACAGAACTCGGCATATATAGCCAATCCTTATAACAGCGCGTCGAACCATAACCGTGCCGCCGCGATTGATATGACGCTTATAGGGCCCGACGGCGTCGAGCTGGACTTCCCAACGCCTATGCACACATTCACAAAGCGGGTCTATCGCGCAAGCAGCGACACATGGACTGAGGAACAGCGTAAAAATGTCGATTACATGACGAGCGTCATGCTCGATTCGGGATTCAAGCTGATAAATACCGAGTGGTGGCATTTTTCGGATACGGACTATGAGAGCTTCATGGTGCTTGATATCGACATGAAGGACATCCCGATGAATACGGCGAGCCATTTAGGCTATTAATAAATAAACCGTAAAAAACAACACGGAGGATAAATAAAATGACAAAGCTTTTCAAACTCTTTGCGCTCATCGTTGCTGCTGCAATGATGGTTTCCGCCTGCGCATGCAGCGGCGGGAATACAAGCGGGGACGAAGCAAATACCACTCCTGAAGCTACAAGCGAAGCCGCCAATACGGAATCTCAGAAAACCGAGGGAGCCGGGGAGGCGACGGAAACTCAGGAAACCGAAACGGATGCAACCGAGGCGGCAGAAACTCAGAATGTCACGGGATATACAGGTGATATAATGGGCAAGCCCTTCGACAACGACTTGGATATGGCTGTTGTTATCGACGGCAAATGGTATCCTGTTCGCGTTGACAGCGCAGAGGTATTGAGCGTACTCGGCGATGATTGCAAAAAGGATGAAACCATCAGTTGTGTCTATGACGGGTATGACAAGACATTTACATACGACGGTATAGTTGTCAGCACGGTTCCCGATGGCGGCGTGGACATAGTAGAGATGTTCACTATAACCGGAGGCGACTATACGACTACAAGGAATATAGGCGTCGGTGCGACGCGCGATGAGGTTATTGCCGCTTATGGCGAGAATTACTGGGACGACGGTTATCTCACATACACCGAGTCCGGTGATGAGAACAATATCTCCGAGATGAGGATACAGTTCCTCCTTAAGAATGATGTCGTTACGGAAATAAACATCTATTCTCCGAGCTATTCCAACTGATAACGGAGTAAAGACATTTGGAATTTTCATCAGCTAATTTTATATTCTTTTTTCTGCCTGTTGTGTTCCTCCTCCATTTGGCTCTGCCGTGGAGGAGCGTTCGCAACGGGCTGCTTGTTGTTGCGAGCCTTGTTTTCTATGCGTGGGGGAACATCTACTATGTATTGCTGATGGTTCTCTCGGCATTTATAAACTATCTTTTTGCTCTGGGCATAGAAAAGAAAAACAGGGAGAAGGAAAAAGCGGGAAAGGGACTGATAGCGGTCGCCTTGATATTCAATGTGGGACTTCTTGCGGTTTTCAAGTACGCGGCATTTGCCGTTACTACGGTGAACGACGTGTTCGGGGCTAATATAAGCGTGCCTCGAATGAGCAGTCCAATCGGAATAAGCTTCTTCACATTTCAGGCAATGAGCTATCTGATAGACACATACAGGGGAAGCATCAAGCCCACAAGGAATTACGGCAGATTCCTGCTCTATATATCCTTCTTTGCCCAGCTTGTGCAGGGCCCGATAATAAGGTATTCAAGCATTGAAAAGGAGCTTTGCGAGCGCAAGCCGACTGCTGAGGGCATGGCCGACGGTTTAAGGAATTTTGTGATCGGCTTGGCTATGAAGCTCATAATAGCCAATACCATGGGCAGGGTGACAGCGCATATATACGGCTTGGAAAGCTCGAGCCTGAATGCCGCCTACGCATGGGCGGGCGCGTTCAGCTTCCTGCTGCAGATCTATTTTGATTTTGCGGGCTACTCAAGAATGGCTGTTGGCTTGGGAAAGGCGTTTGGATTTACGATCCCCGAAAATTTCGAACATCCATACATATCCCATAGCATTACCGAGTTCTGGCGGAGATGGCATATTACGCTTTCGGCATGGTTCCGCGATTATGTCTACATACCGATGGGCGGCAACCGCAAGGGCAGCTTCCGCACGGGAGTAAACAAGATAATCGTGTTCCTGCTCACAGGGCTTTGGCACGGCGCGAATTGGACTTACGTTGTTTGGGGAGCCTATAACGGAGCCTTCCTGCTCGGTGAAAACTACGCGAAGAAAAGCCGATTCAGGCTGCCCAAGGCGGTGACATGGCTCTATACCATAATCGCCGTAATGGTTGGATTCGTGATATTCAATTCTCCCGATATGGCATATGCATGGGCTATGGTTAAGAATATGTTCACTGGCTTCGGCATAGGTGCCGATACGATAGCCGATCTGTCCGCTGTTTTCAAACCGAAGATAATCGTAATAAGCGTTATTGGCATTGTTTCGGCAACTCCCGCAGCGAAAATGCTCTGCGCAAGGCTCGACAAAAAGCCGATGCTGCAAGCGGCGGTCAGATATGGCGCGGCGGCGGTGCTGCTTATTGTATGCCTGTTCTATATAGCGTCGGGGAACTACAATCCTTCCATCTATTCCCAATTTTAAGGTAGGGTATTATGAAGAGTATTCGTATCATTTTCATATGCTTCGCGCTGATATGCTTTGTTGCTCCGTCCGCGCTGATGCTTGGCGGATTCAAGAATGAGAACCGTGAGAACCGTCCGCTTGCGAATCTTCCCAAGCTTATCACGAAGGATGGGCTGAATACCGGATTCGCGGCGGGACTTGATGAATTTACCAACGATCATTTCGCGCTGCGTGAGTACCTCGTTACGGCGTTTAATGCCGCCGACATCGCGCTTCTTAACGACTTTAACGGAACCAATACCGTGATAGGCAAGAACGGATTCGTGTACTTTGCGGAAACCGTTGACGACTATCTGGGTATAAATCAGCTTACAGAGGAGCAGATTGACTCGATAGCGGCTTATCTTGCCGACATCAGCGCCGATATGGAAAAAAAGGGCGTCAAGTTCGCTTTTATGACGGCTCCAAATAAGGCTGCCATTTATCCTGAGTATATGCCGGGCTATCTTGCCGTGACGTCAAACGCGCGTAACATAGACATGCTCACAGGAAAACTGAAGGAGCTTGGCGTTGGCTGCGTGGATGCCAAGAAGCTGCTTACGGAGGCGAAGGATGAGCGCACTCTCTATTACGAACGCGATTCGCATTGGAACAATTTCGGAGCAATGCTTGTGTATAATGAGATTGCGGAGCAGTTCGGACTTGAAAGCTTTGATCCGTATACATATACGACGGTTGTTGACCGCACGGGTGATTTGAATAATTTTGTCTATCCCTCGATTGAATATCCTGAGGAAAGAATAGTATATCCCGATTTCCACTCATATTCGTCAAAGCGGCCCATAAATCTTGAAAGGGATAAAAAGATCGAAACCGTATCGGAGGTGAATGACGTCACGATGCTTGTGTACCATGATTCTTTTTGCAGGTCGCTCCAACCGTTTTTCAGCCAGTCAGTCGGGAAACTGCATATGATGAGCTATTTCCCGTATAATCTGGAGAATGTTGATGAGTTGAAGCCCGATATATTTATGATAGAGCTTGCGGAAAGAAATCTCGATAAGCTTTACGAGCATGTTAAAACACTTGGGTACTGATGAAACGGAGGTCAAAAATGAAGAAGTTTATTTGTGTTCTGATAGCCATTTTGATGGTTGTTCCGC
Organism: uncultured Eubacteriales bacterium; assembly: GCA_902787375.1. Taxonomy (GTDB): domain Bacteria; phylum Bacillota; class Clostridia; order Christensenellales; family CAG-138; genus UBA3857. The sequence goes on along the minus strand of CADAGD010000021.1, from coordinate 7,761 downwards.
TCTTGGGATGCGAAGTCATCGAAAAGCTGGATTATATTCTGAATAATACCGTACAGCAGCCTAAGGAAACGGAAACGGCTGCGGAGCCTACTGCAACTGCCGAGGCGACGGCAAACCCGACGTCCGATCCGACATCACAGGTTGACGCGAATGCCGCTTTTGCGGAGCTGGATTTGGAGATATTCAGGGAGTTCGTATGCTCAAGCGCAGATACATACAATCAATACATAGTTTCCGATCCCGCAAAATTCGGCATAGACCCCGATGACGTCACAAAGGGATGGGGTGAAATGACATATGACGCACATGTCGAGTCCATGGATTATTATAGGGAAGTCCTTGAGAAGCTTGACGCGATCGACGTCAATTCGCTTAGTGAAAAGAACAGATATGCCTATGCCATGCTGAAACGCTCGATGGAGGTTAATCTGAGATATGAGGATTATTATTACTATGATGAGCCGCTTCTTCCGGTAAACGGAACTCATACAATGCTTCCGCTGGGATTGTCATGCTTTAATATAAGAAAGCTTGAGGATGTTGAGAGCTATTTGTTCCTTCTTGAGGATATGGAGCGTCTTATCGGGCAGATCGCTGATTTTGAGGATGAGAAGGCAGCACAGGGCCTTTTTATGACCGAGTGCGCACTCGATGATGTTATAGACTCGTGCAGAACATTCGCCCAAACCGGTAAGGACAGCTTCCTTATAGGCGTCTTTGACGACATTCTCGAAAAGGCAAAAAGCTTTGGCGCGACGGATGAGCAATGCGCTGCGTTCAAAGCCCGCAACGACGAGCTGGTGCTTGAGCATATACTGCCCGCGTATTCAAGCCTTGCAGACAGGCTTGAGGCTCACAGAAAGGATTGCTCACCGTTTGTTGGGGCTGTGGAGCGCGGCGAAAAGGCGAAGGCGTATTTTGAGCTTTCGGCAATGGATGAAGGTGCGACAACGGACGATATTGATACCGTGCTGAAGCTTATGGAGAGCATGGGCGAGGGTACATATCTCGATTTCTGCTATGCCGTTATTTACGGCGGCGACGCCATTATGGAAAAATATGAGAACGGAGAGGAGATAACATTCGGCTCCGTTGAGAAGAATATCGAATGGCTCAAGGGCTTTGTCAAGCAGTATTATCCCGATATGCCGGATTATTCGTTGTCCTTTGTTGAAGTGCCGGATGAGATAGCGGATGATTTCAGCCCGGCGGCATATATGATGCCGGCATTCGACGATTATTATGATAATTTAATGTTAATCAATCCATCGTCGGAGGGCTCGGACGATCTTCTGACCACCGCGCACGAAACATTGCCCGGACATATGTATCAATATTTGATGGCAAGAAATGACAGCGGCTTGTCGCTCGCGCAGCAGGTATTGGAGCCGGTTGGATACGCCGAAGCATGGACGGTGTTCTCGGAAAAATTTGTGGCTTCAAAATGCGCTGAAACGGGCATCAATTACAACAAGCTCGTAAACGGCGAGGGAACATTCTTTAACATATTCATTCCTGCATACATAAGCATACAGGTTAACTCAAAGGGCTGGAAGCTTGACGATGTTAAGGATTACCTGGCTCAATATGGGGTTGACAGCTCCGCCGACATATTCTATGAGTATGCCATAACCATGCCGAACTACGCAATGAGCTATGCGGTCGGGTACTCATACCTGTACGATATAGTCGCAAAGGCGAATCCGTCAACACCCAATGAGTATAAAGCCTTCTTTGCAAAGTATCTGAGCTTCGGCCCGGCATATATGGATATGATAAGGGACTATATGAGCAAGTGATGAAGTGCGTTGGCTATATAAGGAGCATACGTCCGGATGATGAAGCCGTACTGAGGGAGTATGCCTCAAATAAGAAAATAGAGCTTTTGGATGTTCTGTCCGACGAAAATGACGAGTATGGCTCGTTTCGCATTCTCCAGAGTCTTATCAAAATGAAACTGTGCGACACGGTTCTGCTCGTGTCGTATGACGCTCTGGGCGAAGATCGTTACATAAGGTTGGAAAACAAGCTTTTTATCGAACGAAACGGCGCGAAGCTTATGTGTATCAGAGGACAGCATTGTGACGGCAGGCATGATATTGCGGTTGCGGTCAGTCGTTTCTTCAGCCTTTTGACAGAGTATGACACGGAATACGGAAGCATTCTTCCGATAAGGAATACAAGAAAAAGCTTCTTGAGAAAGCCGCCGTTCGGTTATGAAGTCGTGGAAGGAAGGGTACGCATAAATCAGGAGGAAGCAAGCATAGTTCGAGGGGTCTTTTCCGCGTATATCGAAGGAAAGCGTATAAAGGATATTTGCACTCAAGCCAATGCCGCCGCAGGAAGCAGTTCACGAGTGATTGGCAACATGACGGTCAAGACTTTGCTGAAAAATGAACGATACCTTGGCAGGTTATCCAAAAAGGGCTACCACCTTCCGTCGCTTATACGGTATGAAACATGGCTCAAAGCACATGAGAGGCTTGAGCGTGAGTATCCGCCTTTTGTAGAAAACGAATCTTACATAGGCAAGATACTGACGGACAAGCCCTCTGAGTTTTGCAGATGTCCGGTTGAGAGCTATGCCCCGCGTCGAAGATGCGGCTATATAATAAACTCAAGCATACTTGAGAAATGTGTTGAGCAAATGCTGAAAGAGCATTATACGAATGAAAATGCGAAAGCATTCTTCCGTGAGTACGTCCTTAAAGAAAAGGAGACAGCCGAAGCCGCCTATAAAAAAGCCGCGATTGAATACAATAGGATTGTTCAGAGGTTTGAAGCCGGGCTTGCGGAGCTTGTAGATGGAGATTATACCGATTTAAGACAGCGCGAGCTTGAACGCATAGCCGATATAAAGAATGTATACGGCATGAGGGTCAGGAGAATCGAGTCGGAGCGAAGGCTGTTTTCCGTGAGCTGCAAGCAGATAGAGGAGTTCTTTGAAAGGGTTTGCAATATGCAAAGGCTTTCCATCGAGGAAAAGGGTTTTATAGCGGACGCGCTAGTAAAGGGTATAAGGATAAAGGACGGAACAGTAAGAGTTCATATCAAAACACCTCTCAAGCCAACCGTTGAAAAGAGCGATATCGAAGGAGCAATTCATATCTGCTGATGAGAAACAACGCTTAATGAATCAATAATACCCTCCGGGTGTGCCGGAGGGTATTTCCATATAGCTTAGAGCTGTTTATCGACTTACAGATCAAAGTAACGCTCGAACTCGGCGGGATGGGGAATGTTTTCGATTTTCCTTGCCTCGGCGCGCTTGCGGGCAACCCAAATCTGGAGCAGCCTCTCAGGGAATACGCCGCCGCGGGTGAGGTAGTCGTGATCGGCTTCGAGAGCGTCAAGGGCTTCCTCAAGTGTTGTGGGCAGAGCGTCGATCTTGGCCTTCTCCTCATCGGAAAGGTCAAAGAGGTTGAAATCATAGGGGCCCCAGCCGCAAACAGAGGGATCTATCTCGTTAATGATACCGTCAAGACCTGCCATGAGGATGGCGGCATAGGCATAGTAGGGATTGCAGGTTCCGTCGGGATTGCGAAGCTCAAAACGCTTGCTCATGGGAGACTTTGCGTAGGCAGGAATCCTTATGACAGCGGAACGGTTGGCTGTTGCATAGCCTATGGTTACGGGAGCCTCATAACCGGGAACCAGTCTCTTGAAGGAGTTGGTTGAGGGATTGGTTATGGCGCAAAGGGACTTGGCATGCTTGAGAAGTCCGCCCATGAAGTTGTGAGCCAGCTTGGAGAGCTGTGCATAACCATTTTCATCATAGAAGAGGGGCTTGCCGTCCTTGACAAGCAGCATGTGAACGTGCATACCGTTTCCCGCCTCGCCATAGATGGGCTTGGGCATGAATGTCGCGGTACAGCCTTCTTCAACAGCGGCGTTCTTGATGACGTACTTGGTCACCATTGTGTTGTCAGCCATCTTCTCAACATCACCGAGCTCGACCTCTATCTCAAGCTGACCGGGGCCGCCTACCTCGTGATGATGGTACTTGACCTTAACGCCCCAATCCTCCATGAGCATACACATACGGCTGCGGAGATTATAGTATTTATCCTGCGGTGCGCCGATATGATAGCCGCCCTTGTGAGGTATCTGGGTACCGTTTGTGCCAAGACCGGTGTTCCAATCGGCCTCATCCGTGTCAATTTCACAGCGGACGCAGTTGGGACGGGTTTCAAACTGTATCTGATCGAATACATGGAACTCAAATTCAGGGCCTATGATCATCTCATCGGCAATACCGGACTCACGCATGAACTCGACCGCGCGGCGGATAACATTGCGGGGATACTGATCAAACGGGCGGTTAGCCGGTCTGTCGATGATCATGGCGTCGCCGCTCATTGTGAGAGTAGCGACTTCTGCGAAGGGGTCAACAGCAGCGGTGGAGAGATCAGGAATAAAAACCATGTCGCTGTTTTCTACGGGAGCGTAGCCGTAATTGGAGCCGTCAAAGCCGATACCGTACTTCATGGTGTCCTCGGTGAAACGCTCCGCGGGGATGGTGATGTGTCTCCAACGACCGTCTATATCGGTCATTTTGAAGTCAACCATTTCAATGTTGTTATCAACGATAAATTCCTTTGCCTGCTCAATATTTTTGAACATAACAAACCTCCGAAATGATATTGGGCAATTAACCCTCAATGCCCATTTTGACAGTATTGACCGATAAAGTCAATAGCTTTTTCCAATATATTTAATTCTTGACAGTTTTTTTAAGCTTTTTTTAAAAGTAAATGCTGATCAACTCAACAAATCTCTGAGGATGTTGAATTTGCGACCAAAGGGAGCCGCGCGTGTCAGCGCGCATGCGTTTTTATTAAACATCCCACTCAATATCGTCCTTGTCGGGTTCGGGAGCTTTCTTGCTGACCTCTATAGTAAGCCTTGTTACCCGCAGGTTCTGAACCTGCTTGACCGTAATATGAAGATTTTCAAAATTGAAGTACGAACCCTTGGTCGGATAGCCTCCTATCCGCTCTATAGCCCAACCGCCGACGGTGGCGTTGTCGTCGTCGAAATCATCATCGTCAATTTCAAATTCATCAAGGAGTGCGTATAGGCGCATATCCCCGTCGCACTCATATGTGTTTTCACCTGTTTTAATCAGCTCATCCTCTATCTCGTCGGTTTCGTCCCATATATCGCCGACCAACTGCTCAAGTATGTCCTCCATTGTCAAAAGCCCCATTGTTCCGCCATACTCGTCGGTGACTATTGCCATGTGCATCTTTGCTTCACGGAGCTTTCTCAATGCCTGTGGAAGTATTGTGGTCTTGTGAAGGAAACATGGGCGGAGCATATGCTCCCTTATGTCGAGTGCGGTTCCTTCCGCAATGGCCTTTAATACCTCATTCAGATGGATAACGCCTATTATATTGTCTATCGAGTCCTGATAGACGGGTATGCGAGAGAAGTTTGAGGAAAGTATGGTTTCGGTTATCTTCTCAATATCGTCGTCTATATCGACAGCGACCATATCAACCCGCGGGGTGATTATCTCATAGGCGTATATATCGGGGAACTCAAGGGCGGATTGCAGCAGCTCGCTTGTCTGCTCGTCGATAACGCCCTCCTCCTCGACGGTATCTATTATGTCGGAAAGCTCCTGTTCGGTGACATTGGAATCATCCGTAACGCTTTTCGACCATGCCTTCGATGTGAACTTGATTATTCTTGAAACAATCCAAACGAGCGGGAAGAACACCACGCCGAGAAGCTTCAGAAAGGAAGCCTTGTTCATGGCAAATCGGTCGGGATTGCTTGTAGCTATCATTTTTGGAGTTATTTCTCCGAAAATGAGTATAGTGATTGTCAATACAATTGTAGATACGACAGCGGCAAGGTTCTCATTGAGCAGACCGGTATCGCAAAGCAGCATTATAAAAAGCTGAGTGGAAAGTGTTGAGGCGGCAAGGTTTACGAAATTGTTGCCTATGAGTATTGTGCTGAGAAGATCGTCATAGCGATTGTAGTTGAATAGGGCCGTCCTCGCCTTTTTGGATTTTTCATCCTCGGCAAGATGACGCAGACGCATCTCGTTAAGGGAGGAATAAGCTATCTCCGAGCCTGAAAAAACCGCAGAAAGGCAGACGAGAACTATCAATACGGAGATATAGATTGTTTTAATCAAATTGTCGCTCATGACACAGCTCCTTTTGCCGCAGGCTCTGTAACGGAATCATACTCGTCGAATATCTCGCCTACAAGCTCCTCAAGAATATCCTCGACCGTAATAATGCCGAGTATCTCGCTTCTTTCGCTGACGATGGCTATGTGCGTCTTGCTCCTGCTGAGGTCAAAGAGAAGCTCATCGACAGGCATTTCGGGACGGACAAAATATGGAGTATCTATAATGTCAACAAGGTCGAGCTTATCATGCAGCTTTGTGTATTCGCGGAAGAATGATCTTATGAGTATTATGCCTATGACCTTGCCCTTTGAGTTTATAACGGGAAGTCTTGAATGGCTTGTGGCACTTAGCTGCTTGAACTGTTCGGAGATGTCGATGGATTCGTCAAGCTTTTCGACCTTGCTCCATTCCGTCAGGCATTGACCGACTGTTTTGCTTGAGTATTGGAGTACGTTGACCATAAGCTCGGCGGTAGCGGCTTCCTTTTTATTTTCATGGTCTTCGCGTTCGTCCTTGAATGTTTCGATTATGTCAACAAGCTCATTTTCGGTGACGGACGGCTCATCGGAGTCGTCAATAAACAATTTTCCTATGCTGTGACCTATCCATGTGAATACTGCGGAGAGGGGGGTCAGCAGCTTCATAAGTATATATACCGAGTGACCTATCTTTAAGGAATAGCTTTCATTGCACGCCTTGGCATAGGCCTTGGGAAGCATCTCGCCAAACATGAAAACGAGCAATGTTATTATTACGGTAGCGAAGGTCAGCGCGATGCCAAGGTACGGCGTGCCTGCAAAGAGCTGTCTTGTGATAAGAACGGATATTGCGGAGCAGCCGATGTGCATTATGTTATTGCCTATCAAAAGACATGTGAGCGCCTTATCAAAGTTGTTCAGTATGTACATAACGTACTTTGCCTGCTTGTTGTCATCCTCGGCATACGACTTCATACGAACCTTGTTTACAGACGCAAGCGCGATTTCGGAAGATGCAAAATAGGAGCTAATCGCAAGGAAAAGCACCAGAAGAATCGCATATATTATTATTCCGCCGGTTCCGGGGCCGTTTGCGGTTCCGAATACCGAAGCAGCTTGGAACTCAGCCCCCTTCAGGGCATAGGATGGCATAACAGATGCTAAACATCGCCATATACTGCCATCATCCATTGATGAAACCAACTCCTCTCACAATTATACATAAGTAGACAATGATTGACCAATGCTTTGGGAAAGTGTTTTCGGCTTAAAGTATTTTAGCTTTAAGTCAATCTCGGTCGCTCAGCCATGCCGTTTTCAGTAATTACACGGATATACCTCGCAGGGGCGGTAAATCTTGCTTGACTTATCGAGATTTCGCGCCTATCGCGGTGCGTACGCGCTGATCTGCGCGGCTCCCGTCGGTCGCAGATTTATTGCTTGCGATGCTTTATTGAGTTAATCAGTATCCACTCAAATATTATACAACGGATAAAGATTGGATTCAAGTATATTTTACCTCGTTTTTGCATTTTGAAAATTGCAACTTTAAATGTCCACCCTTCAAAAGAAAGCAATCAAGCAATCACCGGTTCTTGACCGAGGGCAAGAACCGCCATTTTCGCGGAAAGA
>CADAGD010000020.1 GCA_902787375.1 uncultured Eubacteriales bacterium | reverse complement strand
GCTTTCCTTGGCTTCCCCTTTGAGGGGAAGCTGTCAGACGAAGTCTGACTGATGAGGTGGAAACAATGGCGTTATCAAAAAAACTAAGTGCTTATTGAGTTTTTTTCCACCTCATCCACCACCGCTGAGGCGGCGGTCCCCCTTCCCCTCACAGGGGAAGGCAGGTATTTCCGGCGCATTTGGGGTTTGTCAGCGGTCTGGCGGCTTTTTAGCGCCTTCTGAATCTGCGAAGCAGGTTTACATGCTCCTCGATGAGCTGGGCGGCAATATCGGCCTCCTCAACCGTATTGAAGTGGGAGAAGCTGAATCTTATCGCGCCGTCCTGCCTGTCGCCCGTTATGCCCATGGCGTTCAGAATGCGGTTCTTGCCGCGCTTGTGAGCGGCGCAGGCGGAGCCTGTTGAAACGCAAAGCCCTTTTTCCGAAAGGGCATTCAGGAGTACCTCGCCCCTCACGCCCATGAAGCTCATATTGAGTATGTGAGCGGCGGAATGCTCCATATCCGGGCCATTAAGACGCACGTCACGAATGCGTGACAGATTGGAGAAAAGCCGCTTTTTTACCGCCAGCATGGCTTCGCGGTATTCGGCTCTATGCTCGGCATAGTCGGATACCGCAGCGGAAAACGCCATTATCGATGGCGCGTTGGATGTGCCGGAGCGCATACCCGATTCCTGTCCGCCGCCGATGAGGTAGGGCTTTACGCGAACGCCTTTTCTTATGAGCAGCGCGCCTATGCCCTTGGGAGCGTGCAGCTTATGCCCGCTGACCGAATACATATCGCATTTGACGGGAGCCTCCTTCATAAACGCCTGAACCCCGTCAACATGCAGAAGACAATCGGGAGCATTGCGCCGCAGCAGAGCGTATATGTCGTCGATGTCGTTTATCGCGCCGCTCTCGTTGTTGACGTGCATTACGCTGACAAGCCGGGTATCGCCTGTCAGCAGGGAGGCAAGCTCGGAGAGTATCACCTTGCCGGTTCGGTCAACGGGAGCGAATCGCACGTCATAGCCCGCTTCACGAAGCTCCATTGCCGCCTCGTAAACGGAGGGATGCTCGACGGCTGAAACTATGACGCGTCCCTTGCCGCGCATGGCTTTAAGGGAGCCGAAGATCGCGGTGTTGTTGGATTCGGTTCCGCAGGATGTGAATATAAGCTCCGACGGCTCAGCCCTAAGCTCCGCGGCTATGACCGCTCTCGCGGACGATATGTCACGCTCAAGCTGTACCGCCGGGGCGTATGCGGCGGCAGGATTAAAGTAGCTCTCCAGCATATATGCGCGCGCCGTTTCCGCTGCCTTGGGAAGGCATACGGTCGTTGCGCTGTTATCAAAATAAATCATTAAATCAACTCCATTCGGTAGAATGGGGGAAACCCCCTATACCAAATATATGAATCAGCCTGCCATTTTGTAAACGGCTGCGGTTTCGTGATTGCGAATTACGCATTACGAATTACGAATTACGCATTGCAAATTACGGATTTGTCGTCGGAGCCGTTGTGACTTCGGGAGTAATATCCGGCGTCGTCGTATCGACCGGGGCTTCCGAGGGTTCGGGAGTGACCGTCGAAACGGGCAGGGGATACAGCGAAGACAGATACTCATAGCTTGTCTTGAGCTGATTGTGCGCCGTTCTGATGTTGGTGCTGTTCTGCACGGCGACCGCGGCTTTGAGGCTCGCAATGAGCGACTCAAGGTTCGCCCTGTCGGTTGCGGGCAGCGTCTGAACACTCTCAAGGTATTTTGTGACCTCGGAAATCAGACTGTTGGCTTTTGAGATGAGCGTTTGCAGATCGCTTGGCTGACTGCTGCTGTGACCGTGTATCTGGCATACCTTGCCCTCGCGCAGACAGTAGGCGAGATACTCCTCGCCGCCAAGACTTGTAAGCACGGCGTTGGGGAATATCTTGCGGTAGACGGGGTTGAAGCCCGAATACTGGTCGCCGGTAAGCTCACCGCTTGAAATGGCGTTCTCATAATCCCTCAGCTTGGCAAATACCGAATCGGGATGGACGAGCAGCAGGCATTTGCTGTATCTGAGCGAGGACGGGCAGTAAGGGCCGGCTATCTGATATGAGGAGGTGCAGCCGTCCGCAAGGAAGTGCATATCGCATTCCTCGGTGGGTATTTTGTCAACGGCGCACCAGTCCGTTATCGGAGGATTGTACGAATCGTGCATACAAGCCTCGGTTGCAAGCTTGCCCGATACGGCGCAGAGCGTCACCTTGGTAACGCCTATGTCTGCGGGTGAAACGTCCAGTATAGGCTTGTCGCTCAGTCCCTCGTGTATCTTTTTCATGAATGACTGCCAGAGCGGAGCGGCGGAGTTTCCGCCGGTGGAGCCCGTGGCGAGCTTTTCCGCGTACAGATCGTGACCTATCCAGAGCGAACCGGTGTAATAGCCCGTGAAGCCGGCAAAGTAGACGCTGGTGTAATCGTTGTTCGTACCGGTCTTTCCGGCGACGGTTAAGCCGTCTATCTGCGCGTTCGTACCGGTACCGGTCTTTACGACGTCCTTGAGCATGTCTATGAGCATGAACGCGCTCGACTCCTCGAATACACGATAGCTCTTCTGTATTTTCTTGGCGTCAAGCACGACCTTCATGTCCTTGTCAAGCACGACCGTGAAGGCTATCGGCTCGTTGTAAACGCCGCCGTTTGCGATTGTGGCATAGGCGGACGCCATCTCGATGGGGGTTATGCCCGTTGTGCCGAGCGCAAGACCGGGACCGTCAACATTTATCCTTGAGGGATTGACGCCGAGCTTTATGAGGTATTCCGCTCCGACGGGAGGGGTTACGACGTCAAAAAGCGTTCTTGCGGCGACTATGTTGAGCGATTTTTCAATACTGCGTCGAATGGGCATCATGCCTATCCACTTGGTCGAGCCGAGCGAGGGATAGCCCTTCTCTCCGCCGTAGCCTTCAATGGGGAATTCGGCGTTGAGTATCGTCGAGTTGCAGGACAGACCGAGGTCGAGCGCGGGGCCGTAGACCGACAGCGGCTTTATGGCGGAGCCGACCGGCATTGAGCTCTGATAGGCGCGGTTGAGCTGCTTTTTGAGGGTGGGAGCCTGCCTGCCGCCTATTACGGCGCGAAGCTCGCCGGTGTGCTGGTCGATTATGACGGCGGAAGCCTGGGGCTGAAGCACCTCAAGGGTCGTGCCGTCGGATGTGGTGGTTATCTGTACTCCCGCCGACGGGTTCTGAAGTCCGGGATAGCTTGCCCAGTTGGTTATGGTATCCTGAACGGTGTTCTGTATCTTGGGATCGACCGTCAGGTATATGTGATAGCCGCCCGTGCGAAGCTCGTTTTCGAGCGCGGAGCGATTCGCCTTGTTGTCCTCGATTCCGCGCTGCTGGAGCATATGGGTTATGACGTCGTATACGCCGTACTCGACGAAGTAGGGCATATCGTAGAGCTGCTTTTTCTCGCTCTTTTCGATTATGCGAACCTCCTCGTCAAGGGCGGATTTGTACTGCTCGTGCGTTATGTATCCGGCGTTGTACATGGCGGCAAGCACCGTGTCCGTCCTCTTGTTCGTGACGTCCATCTTGTTCGTGCCGTCCTCGTTAAAGCGAGAGTAGGTGTTCGCGCGCGGATTGGTGTAATAGGGCTTCTGAACCATGCCGGCAAGCATTGCGCATTCCCTGATGGTAAGCTGATTCAGCTCCTTGCCGAAATAGTCCTTGGCGGCGGAGGCAAAGCCATAGTTCGATTCACCGAGGAAAACATCGTTCATGTATGCCTCAAGTATCTTGTCCTTGCTCATGACGTTCTCAAGCTCATAGGCAAGATACGCCTCCTGTATCTTACGCTTGTAGCTCTGCTCATTGGTGAGTATCTTGTTCTTTATGAGCTGCTGCGTGAGCGTGGAGCCGCCGTGGGTGTTTGAATTCTGAAACGTGTTGACTATCGCGGAAAAGAGCCTCTTGAAGTCGATGCCCCCGTGCTTGTAGAAGCGTACGTCCTCAACGGATATGAGGGCGTTCTTGAGCATGTCGGGTATCTCGGTTATATCGACCCAGTCGCGGTATTCCATGCCGGCAAACGTCGTTATGAAGTTGCCGTCCTTGTCGTATATGTAGCTTGTGCGCTCCGATATTGTGAGCCTCGATACGTCAAGCGTCGGAGTGGTGTCAACATATGCCTTGGCAACGCCGGCTACCAAGCCGAAAACTCCTATCGCGGCAAGCAATACGACAGCCGCCATGAGCTTCATCACATTGAATACTATGCTCAGAGCAAAGGGCCTCGGCTTGTCGCGCCTGCGAAAAACGCGGCGATCCTCATTGGAACGCTGCTCCTTGCGGGAGGCCCTTTCGCGTTTTATAACCCTGCCGCTCGTGTCAACCGATATCAGCTCTTCGCTTTCGGGAGCATTGAATGCGACGGTGCTTTCGGAATCTGTTTTTATAAATTTATCTTTATCCATATGATTTTGCCTTTCACAGAATTATCCATGATGATTATAGCACATAATACGGTGCATGGCAAATGAAAAATGCTTTTTATGCCCCATACGCACGGTTTATACGGAAAAGTAATGTGGGTTTTTTTAATAAAAAGATAATTGGGGGGTACAAATTTATCCGAATGTATGGTATTATAATAAGGGAAATTTTTTGTACCCCGAACAATGTGTGAAAATGTGGGTTCTGCGAGCGTTTGATGCCGCATCTTATGAGCTGTGTATGGAATTGATTTGTTCTTCAGCGCGACCCATGCCCGCTTTCACGGCATTGACAGCCGCAGACTAAGCCGAAGGAAGTGAACACAGATGTCAATATCCGATGTACTTGACGCCATGGGAATTGGCTTTTCGCAGTTCAGAATACAGGATTTGCTTGAGATACTCATACTCGCGTTCGTGTTTTTCAAGCTTATTCAGTTTACCGCAAATACAAGAGCGTCACAGGTTCTGAAGGGAGTCGGAGTGCTTATACTGCTGCTGCTTGTAAGCAACCTGCTCAATCTTATGACGATAAAATATCTGCTCAATTCATTCCTTGTTTCGGGTATTGTCGTGGCAGTTGTGCTGTTCCAGCCGGAGATAAGGCGCGCGTTGGAGCGGATAGGCCGTTTCAAACTGAACATAGCCCAGCGCACGACGCCGTCATTTGAGATAGTCAAGCAGCTATGTCTTGCCATAGAGAATATGTCAAGGCGCAGGGTCGGCGCGTTGATAGTGCTGGAACGCAATACGAAGCTCGGTGATTACGTGCATACAGGAACCATAATCGACGCGGAGATAAGCGACGCGCTGATAGAGAACATATTTGAGCCTAAGACGCCGCTCCATGACGGAGCCATGATAATAAGGAACGAGCGCATATACGCGGCTGCCTGCGTGCTTCCGCTCTTTGACGCCCCGGACATAGCAAGGGAGCTTGGCACAAGGCACAGGGCGTCCCTCGGAATATCGACGGTCAGCGACAGCATAACGATAGTCGTTTCCGAGGAAACGGGCATAATATCCTACGCAATGGACGGCAGGCTCACGAGGAACGTCGATCACGACGCGCTTGAGGAGCTTCTCAATGAGCATTTCAATCCGTCGCCTGACAAGGGTTTCATTATATTCAATACAAAGAAGGACGGAGCTGATGAGAATTTGACAGGGGAGGAGACGGTGATAGATGTGGAAGATATCGAAAGTAAAGAGAAAAGATAAGAACAGCCCCAAGGAGTCTCCCGATACACAGGCGAAATCCGCCGAAGGAGCGGAGAACAATCTGAATGCCGGCTCAGACGATAAAAAAGCGGTCGATAAGACCGGCATAGTCAAAAAGGTTATATACGCCGTTGTGTCCCTGTTCCTTGCCATGCTCCTTTGGGGATATGTTCTGATGGATCAGAATCCCGACAGGGAAAAAACGGTAACAAATATCACGCCCACATTTGAATCGGGCGCGGTGGCCGACCTTGATACAAGAAAGCTCACGATTTACGGCAACATATCGGAGATACTCCAGAAGGTGAACGTGACCGTATCGGCGCCCCTGACCGACGTAATGCGCATAGACGAAAACAATATAGCGGCTACGGTGAGCCTGACGGACGTCCATGAGGCGGGAACGTATGAGCTGGAGGTCAAGGCGACGAGCAATATAGGCAGGGTTACTTCGGTTGAGCCGAGCAAGATAACCGTCACGGTCGATGACGTCATAATCCGCAATGTGCCTGTCAAATGGGATATAGTCGGAACCATGCCTGAGGCGTACTGGCACGACGATCCCTCGATACCCACAACCTCGATAGACCTTGAGGGCGCGAGAACGGACATCGAAAATGTTTCCAGCGCGGTCTGCTATATTGACGTCACAGGAGTGACGTCGTCGGTGAACCGCTCCATACCGCTCAAGATACTCGACAATGACGGGAATGTGCTGAGCAATTCGATTTTCAAGAGGAGCATACCCGCGGTCAATGTGCAGATGAAGGTGCTGCCGCATAAGCACGTCAATATCAACTATGAGCTGATTGACAGGGAGCAGATACCCGATATATATGAGATACAGGGCGAAACATTGAGCGTAAGCTCCATAGACATCGCGGCGGAGCCGGATGTGCTTGCCGCGTTGGAAACCATAGAGGCCGCTCCCATATCGGTTGCGAGCATCAATGAAACAGGGGATTATGAGTATACCCTTTCCCTCGGAGGAATACCCGAAAAGGCGGTCATACTGGACGACGTTGACATAAACAGCATTCAGTTGACGGTGACGGTATCCGACAGGTACATAAGCGCCAACTATACCAATGTGCCGATAAGCTTTGTGAACGAGAACCCGGAGTTCAGCTATGAGTATTCGTTCAAGAGTGTTGATATAACCGTTTACGGGCCGGCAAAGCTGGTTGGGGGCTTCGTAACCTCCGACATAATGGTCATAGTCAATCTGGCGGGGCGCGGCATGGGCGATTATGATATAGACATTGAATCCAAACCGCTGAATGTGGAAACATTCGGCGATATGACCATTACGTTCAGCGAGCCTGTGGTACATGTTAAAATAGGCTATAGAATGACTACGGAATAATTCAAAACGGAGGCAGTATGAAGCTTATAGCAACCAATCTCAGTATGCCGTTCAACGCGGACGAATCGACAATACGTCTGCTCATAGCGGCGGACACAAGGCTTCAAGCCGATGCGATAAGTGATGTGAGAATTGTCAAACGCTCACTTGACGCAAGGGACAAAAACGACATACGTTTTATCTACTCGGCGACATTCGAGGTTGACGAGAAGGATTATAATAAGTATGGTTCAAGGTTCTCAAAGACGGTCGCAAAGGCTCCCGAAACGCCCGTTATTGCGAGGGAAACAGGGGAAACTCCACAGACGCTTCCGATAGTCGTTGTCGGCGCGGGCCCTGCCGGGCTTTTTGCCGCGCACACGCTTGCGGTAAGGGGATACAAGGTCATACTCATAGAAAGGGGACGTCCCATTGACGAACGCAGAAGGGATGTCGATACATTCTGGACGTCGGCAAAGCTCGATACCGAGAGCAATATAATGTTCGGTGAGGGCGGCGCGGGAACCTTCTCCGACGGCAAGCTCACAACAAGGATAAAGGACGCCAGGGCCGCGCTCGTGTCGGAAGCTTTGGTCAAATACGGCGCATCCGAAAGGATACTCATAGATGCCAAGCCCCATGTCGGAACGGATGTGCTTCGCAAAGTGGTCTATAATATAAGAAGGGCTGTCGAGGAAGCGGGCGGCGAGGTCAGGTTTTCCGCGAAGCTTACCGATATTCATTCCGAGGATGGCAGGATAACCGCCGTCACGGTGAACGAAAATGAAAAAATACAGTGCTGCGCGGTCGTGCTTGCGCTCGGACAAGCCGCGAGGGACACATACCGGATGCTGTTTGACAAGGGCGTCGAGATAGTCGCAAAGCCGTTTGCCGTAGGCGTCCGCATAGAGCATCCTCAAACGTTTATAAACAGGTCGCAGTTCGGAAAGTTCGCGGGGCATCCGAGGCTCGGAGCCGCGGAGTACCGCTTGACCGGCAGAAGCGGCTCAAGGGGCGTTTACACATTCTGCATGTGTCCGGGAGGATTCGTCGTCGCCTCCTCATCGAATGAGGGAGAGGTCGTCACGAACGGCATGAGCTATGCCGCGAGGGATGCCGAAAACGCCAATTCGGGCATAATCGTCCAGGTCAACCCCAAGGATTTGGGAGGCGCTCCTCTGTGCGGACTTGAGTTTCAGGAGAAGATCGAGAGAGCGGCGTTCAGGCTCGGCGGCGGGGATTATTCCGCGCCGGCGGAGAGAGTGGTCGATTTCCTGAACGGCGACGCTCCGCAGGCTTTCACGTCGGTCAAGCCCACATACCGTCCCATGGCGGTTCCGAGGGATTTGAGAAAATGCCTCCCCGGAACCATCTATCGCGGAGTCGCGGACGGCATACGCGCGTTCGGACGTCAGATCAAGGGCTTCGATATGGATGAGGCGGTGCTTACGGCGGTAGAGAGCCGCACAAGCGCACCCGTCAGGATACAGCGCGACGAGCTTGGCGAGGCTACAAGGCTCAAGGGACTCTACCCCGTGGGCGAGGGAGCCGGGTACGCAGGAGGAATAGTCAGCGCGGCGGTTGACGGTATGCGTGCCGCCGAACGCATAATGGCGATCTATAAAGCGGAATGATGTGCAAAAGGCAAGCATTATTGAATTAGAGGCATAAATGAAAAGGTATTATGTAATTATAGGAAACTTCGGCTCCGGCAAGACGGAGCTTGCGCTCAACATGGCGTTTGAGGCGGCGGCGGAAGGTCAGAAGGTGACGCTCGTCGATATCGACGTCATAAACCCGTACTTCCGCTCAACCGAGAGAAAGGCGGAGCTTGACGCGGCGGGCATAAGGCTCATATCGCCCAATTTCACAAGCTCAGGTGTTGAGGTTCCGAGCATACCTCCTGAGATATTCTCGGTGTTTTCGGACAATTCGGATCTCGTCATATTCGACGTGGGTGGCGATCCGGTCGGCTCCATCGCAATGGGGCAGTATTACGGGTATTTCAAGGAGCTTGAGAATTTCGAGGTTTGGTATGTAATAAACTGCCGCCGTCCGCTTTCTTCCGGCGTCGAGGAGAATATCGAGATGATACGGAAGATAACCGGCGTGAGCAGGCTCAATATAACCGGGATACTCAATAACACCAATCTGTCCCATGAAACCTCAACAGCCGATCTGTTTGACGGGCTTGAGGTGACAAAAGAGGTGAGCCGCAGGACGGGACTGCCCATTATAGGTACTGTCGGAACGCCCGAAATACTCTCCGCGTTTATAGATGAAGCGCGGGAGAGGGGGATAGCTCCCGAATACATAGGCAAAGCCTACCCGATAGAACGCTATATGCACAGGGATTGGGGCAGGTATACAGAGAAAGGCTTGTAATGGGTTTTAAATACGGCACGGAAGGCTATGACATCGACAGGAATCTGAGCGTGAGCTTCACGGGACACAGAACCGATAAGCTCCCATGGGGGGAGTTTGAGGACGACGAGGATTGCCTGAGATTCAAAAAGAGACTTGAGGCCCAGATAATAAGGGCGTATAATGAGGGCGCGAGATACTTCCTTTCCGGCATGGCGGACGGGGTGGATATATATGCCGCCGAGATAGTTCTGAAGCTGTCCCATAAGCTCAAGGAGATGAAGCTTGTGGCGGTTTTTCCGTACGGCGTTGGGAGTACCAAACGCAAACGCCGCTGCGCGAGGCACGCCTACCGTGTTGTTTCGCTTTACAGAGACTATGTGCCGTCCTGCTACATGGAGCGGAACCGATTCCTTGTTGAGCATTCCGTGCGAATCATCTGCGGGTTTTCCGGGGAGGAAAGCTCAGGCACAGCCGCCACAATGCGCATGGCAAGGCGGGGCGGCATTGATATTGTAACTGTGGATATTTGAGGTAGAATGATGCCTTTATTGGCTGTTAATAACTTAAAAAAATCATTTGTCACACGGGTTCTCTTTGACGGCTTATCCTTCGAGATAGAGCCGGGGGATCATGTGGGACTTATAGGCGTGAACGGATGCGGCAAATCAACGCTGTTCTCTGTAATAGAGGGCAGGGAGGCTTATGACGAGGGCATGATCGCGTTCGGTCACGATACACGAATAGGAACCATGGCGCAGACCGTCATGGCAAAGGACGCCACTCTTTACGATTATGTTGAAAGCGTGTTCTCGGAGCTTATTGATATGGAGAAGGAGCTTGACGGCATAAACGACGAGCTTTTGAAAAACGGCCCCGACGATAAGCTTATAGACCGTCAGCACAGGCTGCGTGAGCGATATGAGGACGCCGGAGGCATGACGTTCAGGGCGCGGACGCGCTCAACGCTCCTGGGGCTGGGCTTTAGCGAGGATGAGCTTTTGAAAGACGTCAGCCTGTTTTCGGGAGGACAGCGAAATAAGGCTCAGCTTGCAAAGCTGCTGCTTTCGGGCGCGAATCTGCTCCTGCTTGACGAGCCGACGAACCATCTTGATATAAAGGCTATAGAATGGCTTGAGGATTTCCTTTCGGCTTACAGGGGAGCCTTCATTGTCATATCCCATGACCGGTACTTCCTTGACAGGGTAACGAATAAGATAATGGAGCTTAAAGACAAGAAGCTCTTTAAATCCAAGGGGAACTATTCAAGGCATATGGAGCTTCGCTCCACGGCGAGGGAGCTTGAGATGCGCCGCTATCTCAGAGCGAAGAAGGAGATAAAGCGCATAGAGGGCATGGTCGAGCAGCAGCGCAGATGGGGACAGGAGCATAACTTTATTACCGCCGCGCACAAGCAGAAGGCGGCTGACCGCATAAAGGAAACGCTGGTCGAGCCTGAAAAGGATTCCGCCGCGATCAAGTTCTCGTTCCATGCCAAGGAAGGCGGAGGAAATGACGTCGTAATAGCCAAAGGACTCGCAAAGAGCTTTGGCGCGAAAAAGGTTTTCAGCGGACTTGATATGCTCGTCAAAAAGGGCGAGAAGGTGTTCGTGCTGGGCGATAACGGCTGCGGCAAATCGACGCTGCTTAACATAATCGCGGGCGTTATGCGCCCGACGTCGGGACTGTGCTGTCTTGGCGCACACATCGAGGCGGCATACTATGAGCAGACAATGGCGTCGCTCAACCCGGACAACACCGTGCTTGATGAGGTCTGGGACAAATATTTCAATACAATATCCCACAGGGATATAAGAAACGCGCTTGCCGCCTTCCTTTTCAGGGGCGACGAGGTGGAAAAGAAGATATCGCTCCTCTCAGGCGGTGAAAAGGCGAGGGTGCAGCTTCTGAAGCTGATGCTCACAAGGGCGAACCTGCTTTTGCTCGACGAGCCTACGAACCATCTGGATATAGCCTCGCGTGAGGCGCTTGAGAACGCCTTGGATGAGTACGACGGCACGGTCATAGTCGTCACCCATGACCGATACCTTGTGAACAGGCTTGCTGACAGGATACTGCACATGACCCCCGACGGTATGCGTGAATACATAGGCGGCTATGACGATTACCTTGAGGCGGTCAAGGAAAGCAGAGCGGAGACTTCAAACGCCGATGGCAAAAAGCTTTCCGCGAACGCCATGGAATATAAGGAGAAAAAACAGCTCCAGAGCGAGATAACAAAGGCGCGCACAGCCGTTTCGCGCGCTGAAAAGAGCATAGCAGATACTGAGGCGGAGCTTGGAAATGTCAATGAAAAGCTTTCTTCAAATGAGTATGCCTCGGACTATGTGAAAGCGGGAGAGCTGTCAAAAAAGGCTGACGAGCTTCAATCAAGGCTTGAAAAGCTCTATGAGGAATGGGAGAACGCCGCCCAAAGGCTTTCGGAGCTTACGGGGGCGTGAGTTTAAGCTTTATCGGCTTGTCGGTTGAAAACAAAAGGCATAATGAATGATTTACAGAGGTAATTATTTTGGCAAGAAAGAAAAGCCCAAAGCTTAGAATAATACCCCTTGGCGGTCTTGGCGAGATAGGCAAGAACATGACCGTCCTGGAGTACGAAGATGATATAATAGTAGTTGACTGCGGACTGTCATTCCCCGATGAGGATATGCTGGGTGTTGACTTGGTCATACCCGACATGACGTATCTTGAGGATAATTTTGACAGGGTTCGCGGATTCGTAATAACCCATGGCCACGAGGATCACATAGGCGCGGTTCCGTTTGCCATGCAGAAGTTTGACGTGCCTTTCTACGGCTCAAAGTTCACGCTTGCGCTTATAGAGCATAAGCTTGAGGAGCATAAGATAAAGAAGGCGGATTTGAGATGCGTTGTAGCCGGCGATACCATACAGCTCGGCTGCTTCAAAATAGAGTTCATAAAGGTCAGCCACTCGATAGCGGGTGCGCTGGCTGTAGCCATCACAACGCCCGTCGGCGTCGTGATACACACGGGGGATTTCAAGGTCGATTATACCCCCATAGACAATGAACCCATCGACATTGAGAGATTCGCGTATTACGGAAGCCGAGGCGTGCTTGCGCTTATGATGGATTCCACAAACGCCGAGCTGCCGGGCTATACGCCCTCCGAGATGGAGCTTGGACGCACGTTCGAGAATGTTTTTGATACCGCCGACGGCAGGGTTATAGTGGCGTCATTCGCGTCGAACGTGTACAGAATACAGCAGATAGCGGACGTCGCCATAAGACATGGGCGCGTGCTGTGCTTCCAGGGGCGTTCAATGGTAATGATAATGCGCATCGCTGTGGAGCTTGGCTACCTCAATATACCCGAAGAGTCGATAGTCGAGGTCGAAAAGCTGAAACGGTTCGAGGACAGCAAGGTATGCGTTTTCACGACAGGCTCACAGGGTGAATCCATGAGCGGGCTGTTCCGCATGGCGAACGCCAACCATAAGCTCAACATAGGCAAGGGCGATACGGTGGTCATATCGGCATCCGCTATACCCGGCAATGAAAAGGCGGTGGGCAAGGTCATAAACCAGCTCTTCCTGCGCGGCGCGAACGTCGTGTATGACAGGCTTGCCGACGTCCATGTTTCGGGCCACGCAAGGCGCGAGGAGCTGAAGCTTATGATGCGCGTCATAAAGCCCAAATTCTTCATACCCGTACACGGCGAGGCGAGGCATCTCTACCATCATGCGCGTCTGGCGTCAACGCTCGGAATAAAGGAGCAGAACATATTTGTAATGGATACCGGCAATGTGCTGGAGCTGTCAAGAAGGAGCGGAAAGCTCAACGGCTCGGTCGTATCCGGCAATATCCTGGTCGATGGAGCGGGCGTCGGAGATATAGGCTCGGCTGTACTGCGCGAAAGAAGGCTGCTCTCGCATGACGGAATGTTCGCTATCGTCATAGCCATTAAGAAGAAGACGGGAAAGCTTGCCTGCGAGCCTGAGATTATATCGAAGGGATTCGTCTTTGCCAAGGATTCGGAGGAGCTTCTTGAGGAGGCGAGGGCTATTGCCCGTGAGCAGGCGTTGATGTTTGAATCATGCGACAAGACGGAGTGGGGCAATATCAAGAATATGATAAAATCGAGCATTAAGAGCTGTCTTTACGGAAGGACAAAGCGGGCTCCGCTGCTCATGCCGATATTCATAGAGGTCGATTGAGTTATGGTTTACGATAAGGCGAATGAGCTTGCAGCCCTCATAAGGGAGAGCGGCGAGTTCAAAAGATATGCCGCCGCCAAGGAAAGGATAGAAGCCGGGTCGATGGCGGATACTTTGCTCAAGGAGTATAAAAAGCTGCAATTAAGGGCGCAGGCGGCAATGGTTTCAGGCGAAACGGACGAGGAGTGCATCCAAAAGCTCGGAAAGCTCGGTGAGCTTTTGCAGATGGACGGGGAGGCTTCGGAATTTCTGATGGCGGAATACAGCCTGAGCCGACTTGTCGGGGATGTTTACAGGATAATCGCCGAAGCCTGCGAGCTTGATCTGAGTATGCTTGACTGAAAGGAATCAAAATGAACATTCATATCAAACCGTTTGAAAAGCCGGAAGATGAAAACGGCGGAGGTCTTATTGAACAGGGGCGCGACATTGCCGAAACAATGAAGCATACCGTCATAAGCAAGCCGAGGGAGATACGCGGCGACGAGGGCAGCTTTGTCAATGTCAAATCCGCGGACATCCCGAAGCCGAAGAAGAAAAAGACCGGCATCGTAAATGATAACATGGCATGGTACAAGGTCAGCCCCTTGGTCGCCATGCTTATAGCAGCACTGATAACTCTGGTCGTGGTCATCGTCGCGGTGAATTTTGCGGTAAACAAGTTCTTACGTCCGGTCGATGTCAACGATCCCACGCCCATAGTGGTCGAGATACCCAAGGGCAGCGGCGCGTCCGCCATCGCCAAGATACTGTATGAGGCAGGCGGTGAAGGCGAGAAAGGACTCATAAGCAATAAAGCGGTTTTCAAGGTGTACGTTGACTTCCTCGGAAAATCCTCCGGGCTGAAGGCGGGTACATATGTGCTTTCGCGCAATATGGATATAGGTCAAATAACGGATATAATCTGTTCGGGCAATCCCGCGAGAAGTTCGGTCAAGTTCACCATATCCGAGGGCATGACGGTCGAGGCGGTAGCCAAAAAGCTTGTCGAGCAGGGCGTATTAAAATCCACCGAACGCTTCCTTGAGCTTTGTACCGACGGCAAGAAGTTTGCCGACAAATACTGGTTTGTAAAGCAGATAGTTGATGAGGGCAGGAGCGGACGCATATATATGCTTGAGGGCTATCTGTTCCCGGATACATATGAGGTCTTTGAGAACGCTACCGAGGAGGAGGTTATCGAAAAGATGCTCGATCGCTTCAATGCCATCTATACAAGAAGGTATGTTGAGAGGGCGGAGGAGCTTAACCTGACGATGGATGACGTCGTTATACTGGCGTCGATGATAGAGAAGGAGGCAAAGCCCTTCGACTTCACAAAGGTTTCGGCAGTATTCAATCTCAGATTGCAGCGGGGTATGCAGCTCCATTCCGACGCTACGCTGGGTTACATACTCAAGAGCAACAGCATGGAATTCACTCAGACTGAGCTGGAAACCGATTCTCCGTATAATACATACAAGTACAGCGGACTTCCCGCAGGCCCCATATCCAATCCCGGAATGGCGGCTATAGAGGCGGCACTCTTCCCGAATGAAAGCTATATGGAGGAGGAATACCTGTTCTTCTGCCTTATGGATTCCAAGTCAGGCGCGCTCGTATTCGCAAAGACGGCGGAAGAACATGCCGCAAATGTTGAAAAGTACAAGCCTTACTGGGGTAACTGATTATGAGCAAACCGGAACTTCTTGCCCCGGCGGGGAATATGGAACGCTTCAAGACAGCGATACGCTATGGCGCGGACGCGGTTTATATGGGACTTCAATCCTTTTCACTGAGGAACCTTGCCGATAATTTTTCGCTCGATACTCTGCCGGAAACCATCGAATACGCCCATGAGCGCAATGTCAAGGTCTATGTGACGGTCAATTCGTTCATAAGGGATGATGATATTGACGAGCTTAAAAATACCGTGGCTCTGCTCCGCGAAAGCGGGGCTGACGCCCTTATTGTCAACGACCCCGCCGTTATCAGGATATGCCGAAGGCTTGCCCCGGAGCTTGCGCTCCACCTGTCCACACAGGCGAACACATTGAATTCGGAAGCCGCAAGGTTCTGGTACGAGCAGGGCATAAGCCGCATTGTGCTTGCCCGTGAGCTGACGCTTGACGAGATACGGCTTATACGCTCAAGAATACCCGAAGAGCTTGAGCTTGAGATGTTCGTTCACGGCGCGATGTGCGTCAGCTATTCGGGACGCTGTCTGCTCTCGAACTATATCGACGGCAGGGATTCCAATCGTGGTGAGTGCGTCCAGCCGTGCAGATGGAACTATGAGGTCAAGGATGGGCGCGTGTATTCCGCCGAGGTGCGCGAGCATGGAAAGAACGGCGAATATTTCACTATAGAGGACGACGGAAAGGGGAGCTTCATACTCAATTCACGCGATATGTGCATGGCTCCCTACCTCAAGCAGATAGAGGAGGCGGGCATTTCCTGCATAAAAATTGAGGGACGCATGAAGTCCATACTCTATGTCGCAACCGCCACGAACGCATACAGAATGGCTCTTGACGGCGCGCCAGTCGAGCTTGTTATGAAGGAGCTTATGCGCCTTAGCCACAGACCGTACACGACGGGCTTCGCCTTCCGCGAGAGCGAGAAATGCAGGGGAGGCACATACGGTAACAAAAGCTCCCTCAACATACTCTACGGCGAAAGACCCGATGAGCTTATGGAGTATCAGACCGGAGGCTATACTCAGGACAGCCGCATAATGGCGACGGTGTTGAGCTATGATGAATGCGCGAAAACCGCGCTTGTCGAGCAGCGGAACAACTTCAAGGTTGGGGACTCCCTCAACATACTCGCTCCTTCGGACGTCGCAAGGAGCTTTAACGTGACTTGGATAAAGAATGAGGACGGGGAAAGCGTCCCGTCAGCACCCCATCCCAAGGAGAGGCTTATTATAAGCTGTCCGGAGCCCGTCATGCCGGGGGACATCCTGAGAGAAATGTAACAAATGCAAACCCGCCCGTTGGGGCATAATACAATAAATAAATTCGGAGGTCATGAAATGAACAAACTTACAGTTAGGGACATCTGTGTTAAGGGCAAGAAGGTGCTTGTCCGCGTGGACTTCAATGTACCGCTCAATAAGGAACTCGGTATTGACGACGAGAGCCGCATACTCGGCGCTCTGCCCACGATAAAGTATCTCGTCGAGAACGGCGCGAAGGTCATACTCTGCTCACATCTTGGCAGACCCAAGGGCAAATTCGTTCCCGAAATGAGTCTCGCTCCCGTAGCCAAGAGGCTTGCCGAGCTGCTTCCCGATGTCAAGGTAGCTTTTGCTTCCGACGTTATAGGAGAGGATGCGGCGAAGAAGGTCGCCGAGCTTAACGAGGGCGAAATAGTGCTGCTTGAGAACCTCCGCTTCCATGCCGAGGAGGAGAAGAACGATCCCGAATTTGCAAAAAAGCTCGCTTCATATGCCGACATATATGTTTCGGACGCTTTCGGCACGGTTCACCGCGCTCATGCCTCCACGGAGGGCGTTGCGCATTATCTGCCCGCCGTATGCGGCTTCCTCATCGAGAAGGAGCTGGGCTTTATGGGCAAGGCGCTTGAGAATCCCGACAGACCCTTTGTCGCCATACTCGGCGGCAAGAAGGTTGCCGACAAGATAGGCGTTATCACAAATCTGCTCAATAAATGCGACACCCTCCTCATTGGCGGAGCCATGAGCTACACATTCTTCAAGGCAATGGGACTCAACATCGGCAATTCGCTCCTCGATGAGAACAGCATCGAGCTTGCCAAGGAGCTTATGGAAACGGCGAAGCAGAAGGGCGTCAGGATGTGCCTGCCCGTTGACTGCGTTGTGGCGAAGGAGTTCTCCGAGGACGCCGAGCGTATGACGGTTGCCTTCGACAGCATCCCCGACGGCTTTGAGGGACTTGACATAGGCGAAAAGACAGCAAAGCTCTATTCCGACATAATCGCGGAAGCCAAGACCGTCGTCTGGAACGGGCCTCTCGGTGTTTTCGAGATGGATGCGTTCGCGGAAGGCACAAAGGCGGTTGCCGAGGCTTGCGCCAACTGCGCCGGCACGACTATAATCGGCGGCGGCGATTCCGCTTCCGCTGTCAATAAGTTCGGTCTTGGCTCCAAAATGGATCATATCTCCACAGGCGGCGGCGCGTCCCTCGAATTCCTTGAGGGCAAGACCCTGCCCGGTGTCGCCGCTCTCAACGACAAGCCCTGCCGCAAGAAATTCATAGCCGGCAACTGGAAGATGAACATGACCCCCTCCGAGGCGGAAAACCTCGTGAAGGAGCTTGTGCCCCTTGTAAAGGACGCCGAGGCGGATGTCGTCGTCTGCCCGCCCTTCATCGACATACCCTTTGTCGCTCCCATCATAAAGGGAACCAACGTCAAGCTCGGCGCGCAGAACATCCATTGGGCGGATAAGGGCGCGTTCACAGGCGAGATTTCCGCCGCCATGCTCAAGGAGCTGGGCGTTGAGTACGCCATAATAGGTCACAGCGAGCGTCGTCAGTATTTCGGTGAAACCGACGCCACGGTCAATTCCCGCATCAAGGCCGCCCTTGCCAACGGAATCATCCCCATCGTCTGCGTCGGCGAAACCCTTGAGCAGCGCGAAGCGGGCATCACAGATGACTTCCTCGCAGGTCAGGTAAGAGCCGCGTTTGAGGGACTTTCCGCCGAGGAAGCCGCTCCCGTCATAATCGCCTATGAGCCCATCTGGGCTATCGGCACGGGCAAGACCGCTTCCGATGAGGAGGCTGACCGCACCATCGGAGCCATCAGGAGCGTCTACTGTGAGATGTACGGCTGCTGCGCGGCACGCAAGCTCCGCATACTCTACGGCGGCTCCATGAACGCCAAGAACGCCCACGGACTCAAGTCCATGGAGAATATCGACGGCGGTCTTATAGGCGGTGCAAGCCTCAAACCCGTTGATTTTTCACACGTCGTAATTGATTGATTGAATAATAAGCATTGATTGAACCGTGATGACGCCGCAAGGGCGAAAGCCCTTCGCGGCGTCGCCGCACAAAAAATATCCCGCCTGATTGGTACAGATTAAGGAAAAAACTATGAAAAAGCTCACAGCACTTTTGATACTTGACGGCTTTGGCTACCGTGAGGAGAAGGAGGATAACGCCATACTGATCGACGGCGTAAAGAATATCCGAAAACTCTGGGAAAGCTATCCGCACACACTTATACAGGCGTCCGATGTATATGTCGGACTTGATCCCGGACAGATGGGCAACTCCGAAGTCGGGCATATGAATATCGGCGCGGGACGAATCGCCGTAATGGACGGCCCCAGAATAAGCAAGTCCATAAGGGAAGGGGATTTCTTTGAGAACCCCGCGCTCGTCGGAGCGATAGAAAATGTCAAGGAGCATGGCTCTGCGCTGCACATTATAGGATTGTGTTCCGACGGCGGCGTTCACTCCGAGATAAAGCACCTCTATGCGCTCCTTAAGCTCGCAAGGATGAATGACGTCGAAAGGGTATACATACATTGCCTTACCGACGGACGCGATACATCCATAATGGAAGGCGTTAATTACATAAAGGAGATAATCGCCAAATGCGGCGAGATAGGCGTCGGAGAGATAGCTACCATACAGGGACGCTATTACGGTATGGACAGGGATAAGCGTTACGAACGCATCAAACGCGCCTATGACGCCATTGTGGACGGCGTGGGCGAAAAGGCGGAGGACGCCGTTAAAGCCGTCGAGGAATCCTACCGAAACGGCAAGACCGATGAGTTCATTGAGCCGATAGTCATGGTTCGTGACGGCAAGCCCGTTGCGACCGTCAATGAGAATGACAGCGTCATATTCTTTAACTTCCGCACAGACCGTCCCACGGAGCTGACCGAGGCGTTCATATTCGAGGACTATGAGGGCTTCGAGCGCATACGCGGGTACATGAAAACGTACTTTGTGTGCATGACCTGCTACCGCGACGATTTTGTGGATCGCGCACATATCGCGTTCATGCCCGCTCACTATGAGGATATGCTTGGCGAGTATGTCTCAAGGTTGGGCAAAAAACAGATAAGGATAGCCGAGAGCGAAAAGAAACGCCATGTCACGTTCTTCTTCAACGGCGGAACGGACAAAAAAAGCCCCGGTGAGGATTGGTACATACTCGATTCGCCGAAGGTCGAAAGCTACAAGGACGCGCCGGAGATGCGCGCCCGTGATCTGACGCAGAAGGCTGTCGAGGTCATAAGGAGCCATGAATATGACCTTATGATTATGAACTTTGCCAACCCTGATATGGTGGGGCATACAGCAGTACCCGAAGCAATAATCAAAGCCGTTCATACGGTCGATGAATGCGTGGGTACCATAATTGAGGAAATAATCAAAGAGGGCGGAGCCTGCCTTTTAACCGCCGATCATGGAAACTGCGAAACAATGGTCGAAAACGGACAGCCCATGACAAAGCATACGGTCAACCCCGTGCCTCTTATCTACATAGGTGAGGACGCAAATGACGTCACTCTGAGGGACGGCGGACAGCTATCGAATATCGCTCCCACACTCCTTGACATGATGGGACTTCCAAAGCCCGAAGCAATGACAAGCTCCGGCCTGATAGTGCGTCGAAACAGGGAATAAAAGGAATAATATACATTTTATTCGTTGAAAAAAGCGGATTAACCCTTGCAAATTTAAATGTAAGGTGGTATAATGGTTGATGCAGTTGATATTTTGAAAGGAATTTACTATGGATATTTTTGAAATCATCGTCAACATTCTTCTGCTTATAGCGTCTGTATTGCTGGTAATAGTAGTGTTGGCTCAGGATTCCAAGAGCGCAGGCCTTGGCGGTGCGTTCGGCGGCGAAACGACAGCTCTTTCCACAAGGGGCAAGAAGGCAAGCCGCGAGAAGCAGCTCCAGAAGCTCACAGTTATATTCGGCATAATTGTAGCCGTGCTTGCTCTGCTCATGCTGCTCATGCCCGCTTTCAAGAAGTGGACAACGCCTGCTGATGATGCAAGTGCCATGCTCAACGTCATTCGCAATTTCATCTAATGGGTAACGTAAGGTAATCTTGGCACAGTGCTCGGCAAAAGGGTGCTGTGCTTTATTGATGGATTATCGTTTTCTAAGGAGGGAGCCTTAAATGCCTGTAAAGAAGGGCATACGCAGGATTGCCGAGAACCGTAAGGCAAGGCATGACTATTTCATAGAGGATACATACGAGGCGGGAATCGCGCTTGTGGGGACTGAGGTCAAATCCATAAGGGCGGGGAAGGTCAATATTAAGGATTCCTATGTCAAAATAAAGAACGGTGAAGCCATCGTTATAGGTATGCACATATCCCCGTATGAGAACGGAAACATATTCAACAGGGACCCGTTCAGGGAGAGGAAGCTCCTTTTGCATAAGAGGGAGATACTAAAGCTCAAGTCGCTCTCCGAGGCGGAGGGGTACAGCCTGATACCGTTGAATCTCTACATAAGGGATGGGCTTGTCAAGATGGAGCTTGCGGTAGCGAAGGGCAAAAAGCTCTATGATAAGAGGCACGATATAGCCGAGCGTGACGCCAAGCGTCAGATAGAGCAGCGTCGCAAAGAGGAAAGGTATAATTGATTCCATCAAGCTTATACTTAAAAAGGAATGTCATCCTATTGCCGAAGGCAGGGCAATGTGGTATGATATGAATAATGGGGGCGTAAATGGTTTCGACGGGGATCATGGATGCCTGATAAGCGAGTCGAAGCCCCGTGCTTCGTTAAAAACGGGAAATTTTTAAAAATAACTGACAATAACAGTTACATGCCTATCGCTGCCTAAAGGCGCGATCGTCCGCCTTGTGTTGCCCACGACATAAGATACGGGCGTCATTAATGTGGGGAACCAACCGCAGCTTGTCTGGACTGCGGCGGGATTCACAGACTACTGAAACCGTGACCCTGTCGGCAGGGGCTCGGCAGAGGGAATGTTAAACTACCGAATACACTCGTAGAAATTCACGCAAACAGGTTTTCGGACAGGAGTTCGACTCTCCTCGCCTGCTAATGATGTGTCCTGCGGGACATGAGGGGCAAACATCGCATCATTGCGACCGAAAGGAGCAACATCATTTCAGAGCGTCAGCGAAGAAACATCACTAGGCGCATAGCGCCGACATCATTCAATTCCTTCGCGGGTTCGAATCCATCTGTCAAAAACGCAAATCCATCTTTTTCGTATCCATTTCCCATGAAAAAGAGAGGAGAGACGAACTGGGCGCGGGAGTGAATGACCATCCGGTGGATGGTCAGAGCCACGCCCTGACCGAGCCGCAGCGAGAGGAGACTCTCCTCGCCTCCACCAAAGCGGAATCAGACGAACTTTTACTTCTGGATCACAGGGTTCGCGGTAAAGGTGAAGATCTGAGGACGCAAAAGTTTTGCCACCTCCTGATGTGGGTGGCATTCTTTGTTTTGGAGATGTTGAAACACAGGCGCGGATATGGTAAACTTATCCCGATATAATATCGCGAGGTCAA
This sequence comes from uncultured Eubacteriales bacterium, assembly GCA_902787375.1. Classification (GTDB taxonomy): domain Bacteria; phylum Bacillota; class Clostridia; order Christensenellales; family CAG-138; genus UBA3857. The sequence continues at coordinate 40,740 of CADAGD010000020.1, read as the reverse complement.
TTATGAGCGAAATAACAATCAGGATCCTTGGCAGCGAAAGCGAAGCGGAGCTTATCGAATTCAACAAGCTCTGCTTTCCGACGGACTTTTGGAAGGAAGAGGATTGGCGAGAGCTCCTTTCGGATCCGCGCGCGGTCTATTACGCACTGCTCGACGGCGAAGAGCTCGTCGGGAACGTTTTCATTTATAACTGGCAGGGCGAATACGACTACGTCAAGATAATGAATCTGTCTGTCAGGCCGGATCACCGCGGCAGCGGGCTTGCGCACAAACTGCTCGAGCACGTAACCGCGGAGATGAATAAGCTCGGCATGAAGCGATTCTGCGGAGAAACAAGGGAAACGAACTTTGCCATGCAGAAGGTCTTCGAGGACTGCGGATATCGGTTGAACAGGATCGAAGAAGGGTATTTTGGCGAGCCCCCCGAGAGCGCATATAAATACGTTCTGGAGCTCGTGTGACGGAACGCCGTGCAGGGAAAATAATTATCATAAATCCCGCTGAATCTATTTTTTGAGGTGAAAATGATAAAAGTATTTTTCGAAGAAAAGAAAAAAGCCGCTCCCGTATCGCGCGCAGCGGGCGGCGGAAGCGTTTTTTTTCTTAGTCCTGATTGAAAAAGCGCCGGAAATATGATAGACTTTACTTGAAATAAGCGGAAAATCGGAAAGGCGTATATTTGAATAATGAGATCGATCCTAATTAAAGACACCACACGCGAAGAACGAGAGGAGATAATCCGAAAGGCGCTTTACGGCAGCTGCGGGAGCGACTGCGAATTCTGATCGGGGTGCGATAACAGAGGCGGCGGCAGGATCGAGGCTATCTATCAGCCCTACATCGACGGGCTTAAGGAGATAAGCGAGATCAACGCCGAATACAGAGCGCCGTTCGTAAGATAATCGCTCTCGGGAGAGTGCTTACGGAAAGCGATTTCCAAAACCATCCGTCTGTACGGACGAAATGTTACAGTATCGGCAAGCCACTGAAAGGTTCCATATGACAATGAAAGAAATATCCGTTGAAAAGCTTTTGAAAATGCCAAGGGAATCCTATGAACTGATCGATGTCAGGGATGAGAGGCTTGTTCAATACGGCATGATCCCCGGTGCGGTCAATATCCCGCTCGAAGAATCGGATTCGGATTTTGGGAAAAAGATATCCGGCCTTTCGAAGGACAAAACGCTCGTATTCTACTGCCAGATCGGCCGCAGAACGAAAGAGCTTGAAGATCTTCCCTTTTTTTCGGAGCGTGAATGCCTGAGCCTTGAAGGCGGATATGCCCGCTATATCAGCACCGGGTTTCTTTCGGAAGCCGACAGGGTGGAAAAACAGCGCAGAGCGGAGGAAAGCATCCGCACGAGGTTTCATACCCGCCTGTTTTCTCCGTTTGCGAAGGCCTGCAAGACCTACGAGCTCATAGGCGAAGGGGACCGGATCGCCGTATGCATTTCAGGCGGCAAGGACTCCATGTTGATGGCAAAGCTCTTTCAGGAGATACAGCGGCACAGAAAAGTCGGCTTCGAGCTCACGTTCCTTGTGATGGATCCCGGTTATAACAGGGAAAACAGAGCGCTGATCGAACGCAACGCGGAGGCGTTGGGGCTCCCTATAAACGTATTTGAAAGCGATATTTTCAACGCGGTCGATGGAATAGAGAAAAGCCCGTGCTATATCTGCGCCAGAATGAGACGCGGACACCTTTACAGCAAGGCGAAGGAGCTCGGGTGCAATAAGATCGCTTTGGGGCATCACTATGACGACGTTATAGAAACGATCCTGATGGGTATGCTCCACGGCGGACAGATCCAGACTATGATGCCGAAGCTCAGGAGCACGAACTTCGAGGGCATGGAGCTTATAAGGCCGATGTATCTTATACGGGAGAAGGATATCTGCGCGTGGAGGGACTTTAACGAGTTGCATTTTCTGCAGTGTGCCTGCCATTTTACCGACACCTGCACCACCTGCCACACAGACGGGACGACGTCCTCTAAACGGCTTGATATCAAAAACCTTATAGCCGAGCTTAAAAAGGACAACCCAAATATCGAAGCCAATATCTTCAGGAGCATGGAGAACGTCAACCTCGATACAGTGATCGAGTATAAGAAGGACGGGATAAGGCACAGCTTCTTGGAGGATTACTGAAAGTTGACTGTGAAAAGGGAAACGCATGAAGACCGATGATAAGAACCGCCTGTACGTCCGCGTGGAAGGGATGTACTGTGAGCATTGCGCCGATACCGTCGCGCTGGCCCTTGAAGGGCTTAGCGGCGTGACGGGCGTTTCCATGTGCGGAAATATCGCTGAGGTCGTTTCGGTCAGCCCGCTCGATCCCGAAGGAATAGTGACCGCGATAAAAAACGCGGGCTATGAAACGGACGAAAGCAAAATAAGCACCAAACGAAGCAGGCTGACGATCAAATGGTACGAGGTGCTCGGCATTACCGCCGCGATAGTCCTGCTCACTTTCCTTATCAACAAGCTGTTCGGTTACAATATCTTCAACGCGATCCCGGCGGTGGACAGCGGCGTTTCCTACGGCATGCTTTTCGTGACCGGCTTACTGACGAGCATTCACTGCGTTTTGATGTGCGGAGCGATAGGCATATACGCTTCGTCCGAGAAAACAGGCGCGCGCAGTCTGCGCCGACCGATCCTCTATAACCTTGGCCGCGTGCTGTCGTACACTCTGATCGGCGGCTTGGTCGGGCTTATAGGGAGCGTATTAAGCATAAGCCAAACGCTTCGCGGCGTCATAATACTCATCGCCGCCATGTTTATGTTTTTCATGGCGCTTTCGATGCTCGGCATAGTCGATATCCGCCTGCCAAAGCTCTTTAATATCAAGAGCCGCGGCAGGCTCGGCGCGTTCCTTATGGGTCTGCTTAACGGCCTCATGCCCTGCGGGCCCCTGCAGGCAATGCAGCTTTACGCGCTTTCCACAGGGAGCTTCCTGAAGGGCGCTCTTGCAATGCTGCTGTTCGCGCTCGGCACAGTGCCGCTGATGCTCGCCTCCGGCGCGCTCATAAACCTGACGCGCGGCAAAGCGAGGGCCATCATCGGCAAGGTCGCCTCCGTGCTGATACTCGTGCTCTCCTTTTCGATGCTGAGCCGCGGGCTGCTTGCGCTGGGCATGGATGTGACGCGCATACTGCCGCAGAAATACGAGGGCTATACCGCAGCCGTGCTCGGGGACGGCGTGCAGACGGTGGAGCTGGAGCTCGACTACGACAGCTTCGGCGATATTATCGTGCAGAAGGGCGTTCCCGTGCGAGTGATACTTCACGCCGACAAGGGGAAGATAACCGGCTGCAATAACGAGACAGTAAGCCAAGACTTCGGATTCGACGTAAAAATAAGCCCCGGCGACAACGTGATAGAGTTTACACCGTCGGAAACAGGCGATTATACCTTCACCTGCTGGATGAACATGATCAGGAACAGGATAAAGGTCATAGACGATCCGGGATATTTTACCAAAGGAGGCTCATAAATGAGGGTCAAAAAGAAACTTGTTATTATAATGCTGTTCTGCCTTTGCGCGGCGCTCGCTGCCTGCGTCCAAAGCGGGGAAAGGAACGATACGCCTGCGCTTGCGCACGAGTATTCGTCCATCACTGCGGACGCGGATGGGAACGTCGTTATCCCGTTGGAGAATATAACGACCGTCGCTTCGTTCTATAACTACGACGCGGACGGCGTGACGGTGCAGCTCCTCGCCATCCGTGATCCGGGCGGCAAGGCGCACATCTCATACAACACCTGCAAGAGCTGTTCTCCCTCTCCAAAGGCGTATTTCGTACAGCGGGGCGAGGTCCTTATCTGTGAGAACTGCGGCAACGCCTTTACCTCGGAGCAGGTGGGCCTTTCCTCAAGCGGCTGCTTCCCCTGGCCCATAGAAGGCGCCGTTATAGGCGAGGACAGCATCACCGTTCCCGTGGTTTCGCTCGATGCCATGAGGGACAGCTTCGCCTCGTGGAAGGGGCCGACGGAATAAGCAGAATAGAAATCGGAGAATTACATATGCTCGATCAATTTTCAAGAACACAGCTGCTTTTAGGCAGAGAAGGAATAGAAAAGCTCAAGGCTTCCCGCGTCGCGGTATTCGGTATCGGCGGCGTGGGCGGCTATGCCGTGGAGGCGCTCGCGCGAAGCGGCGTCGGCGCGCTCGATCTCATCGACGACGACCGTATCTGCCTGACCAACCTCAACCGTCAGCTCCACGCGACGAGAAAGACCATAGGCAAATACAAGGTGGACGTCGCGGAGGAGCGCATACACGATATCAACCCCGACTGCGTCGTCCGCACGTACAAGACCTTCTTCACGCCCGAGACCGCCGATGAATTCGATTTTACCGTATTCGATTACGTCATCGACGCGATAGATACCGTGACGGGCAAGATAGAGCTCGTCATGCGGGCGAACGCCGCGGGCACGCCCATCATAAGCTGCATGGGCGCGGGCAACAAGCTCGATCCCACCGCATTCGAGGTGGCCGATATCTACAAAACCTCCATCTGCCCCTTAGCGCGCGTAATGCGACGGGAGCTGAAAAAGCGCGGTATAAAGCGTCTCAAGGTCGTCTATTCCAGGGAGCAGCCGATCCGCCCCGACGAGGATATGGAGATAAGCTGCCGCACGCACTGCGTATGCCCGCCCGGCACTGCAAGAAAATGCACGGTAAGAAGGGATATCCCGGGCTCGACGGCGTTCGTGCCATCCGTCGCCGGGCTGATCATCTGCGGCGAGGTGGTAAAGGATCTGGTAAACAAGCAGGCGGATCTGTAATCATTCCGCTCCGACGACTTCAAAAGGATCGAGCTCCAACACAGCACAAATGCGGAGGCCTATCCGCATGGGGCAGTTTGAGAACCTGCGCTCCCCATATTCGTATCGCTGATACTGCTGCAGGCTTATGCCGAGCTCCATCGCCGCCTGCTCCTGGGTCAGTCCCAGCTCGATGCGGCAATCCCTTATGATCTGTCCCTCACGATCGTTATTGCACACTGGCTCCATTGACAGCACCTCCTTGCGGTTGTGCTATCTATCGCTCAAAAAGGCACAAAAGTCAAGTCTTTTTGAAATGTACACAAGCGGGTGCAAACGGGTGCATCCTATCGTTTGAAAAGGTGCACCTATCGTTTGAGAGGCTGATTGCGGCACATGTTCAGCGGTGAACGATGCTGTTCCACCAAAGCAGAATCAGACGAACTTTTTAATTCTGGCCTTCGGGCTTTGCGGTAAAGGTTAAGATCTGAGGAGGCAAAAGATTTCACTTTCATTTAATGACATTCCTCTGCTTACTCAAACCTAAAATATAATCAGTCGTGGTATTGTAAAGCTTTGCCAAAGCAATCAAGACTTCTGTGGGAATATCTCTTGTCCCAAGTTCATATCGTGAATAAGCAACCTGCGTACAATTCAGATACTTTGCCAAGTCCTTTTGCAGCAAATCGTTGTCCTCACGCAGTTCACGAATACGTCTATACATAATACATTCATTTGGAGCAAGGCATTTGCCATTAAATATCAATCCTTCATTCCCAGCGCGATACGCAGCACGATAAGCGCGTCGTCGAGTGAAACCTCGCCGTCATCATTGACGTCGGCAAGCTCCATACCATCGCCGAGGTCAGCAAGTCCGAGCGAGAAGCGCAGCAGGAGGAGAGCGTCATTGGAATCAATTATTCCGTCCATATTGACGTCGCCAAGCTGATAGGAGGGTTCCTCAATAAGCCATTGCTCGTCAAGCCACGCGATTCTGTTCGTCAGCCAGTTTTTGAGATTGGTTACGGCAACATTGAAAGGCTTGTTCCAGAGCTGATAATTGGGCTCCTGCACAATGCTCAGGTATGCCGCCTGCTCCTCGATCATGGCAAAAAGCTCGTCAATGAGCGTGTGACGGTATTGTGTATAGCGTTCCATCAGAGCACGACGGAACTCCGGCTTGGTATCATAGAGCTTATCCATCCACGGATTAGAGCTGTTCACGCACATAAAGCCTTCGGGCGTATTGGCATCCGGGCAATCGTCCACATCGTTATGCTCCGCGCTTTGATTGTTCCAGGATACCCTTCCGTAGGCGAAGTCGAAATCCCATGGCGCGGTCATATAGAGATGGTCGTCGTCCTTTTCCTTATACATGTAACAGCTCGTTTTGAAATTGCCGTCGATGTTCTTGGAAATCTCCTGCACGATTATGAAATCCACCCATGAGCTGACATCCACATATCGAGTGTAGTCCTCGCCGTTCTCGCCTATTATGCAGTCGTGGACGTTCTGCATGAAGCCTGTAAGGTAGTCGAGCATGGCGTTTACAAGCTGCGGATCGTTGGGTTCGGGGCCTTTCATGACGAAATAATCCTGCGTCTGATTCGCCCAGTAGGGACAATCGAACCACAGATCGCTGTTGAAATCGACCTTTCCGGTTACGTCCTTCTCGATAAGATAGCCGCCGGTAAGATTGTCCGCATCAGCCTCGTCAATATCTATCTTGCTCTTTTCGATGGCGATGCGCTCAACAAGTATGTAAATGCCGTTGTACTCGCCATTCAAATAAACATCCACCAGTTCGCATTTGGGAACATAGCCTATCCCCTCAAGCCCCTGAAAGACCTTGTATGTGATAAAATTCCTTATCAAAGTACCGTCTGTGTAGCTCGGTATGATGGCATATTTCTTTGTCTTGGGGATGTCGAGCAGGGACGCCTTGCTGTCAAGCTTGATGGAATAGGGCTTCTTGGGATATCCCCATGAGGTATTGCCCCTGCCCTTTACCTCGCCGCTGCCCTCGTATTCGCCGCTCTTGAATTCCTTGGTGCCGAGAGTGAGGGAAAAGCTTGCGTCAACCCACTCCGTCTTGCCGATTTCATCAAACGAAGCCTCGGCGTTTATATAGAGCTTGGGAAGCTCCGAGCAGGAGGCGTTTATAGCCACACTATTCCAGACGGACAGTTTGACACGTCCGCCTGCTTCGGCATCGAAAAAGTATTCGTACACGCCTGATTCCGGGTTCAAAAGATATGCGCGGCTGTCCCCCGTAAAGAAGCTTGAATACCTCGTACAGAGCGACCATCCGTCCGATAGGACAACCTCTACAACAAGGCTCTTGCTTTCGTCAAAGACGAGATAATCCCCATCTTCATGTGCCATTATCTCCATGGAGCCTTCATAGTTCTCCCGAAGCTCCACGCCGTCGGAATACCGCGGTTCAAGCCGATAAACCGATGACTTCATATCGCCGGATTCGGCCTCTGCGTTCCCCTCTCCCAAAGCGGATAAAGGCAGCGTAAAAAACAGCGCGGCAAGCAACAGAGCTAAAAATCGTTTCATATTGTACCCCCGAATTTTTCCTGTTTTTTAAAGGCTTTTAAAACCTCCTTATTATATATTAGCACATACGGCTAATGCTGTCAACATATAGACGGCCTTTTTGATTATCACGTTGAATTGCAGGCAGGTTTGTGTTAGACTTATAGTCATACAAATGAGTATTGAGAGGTAAATGATATGATGATTGAAACTGAAAGACTCAGACTCCGTCCGTTTACGGAGGATGATGCGGCGGATGTATACGAATACCTGCATGAGCCTGCGGTGAACTGTTTTGCTTCGATGAAGCTTGATTCGCTCGATGAGGCGAAGGAGGCTATGAAACAGCGTGCCGAAGACGCCGAATACTATTTTGCCATAGAGCTGAAGGAGAGCGGAAAGATTATAGGCGAGATATTCGGATGTCCCGAAGGACATGAGCATTCGGAGGATGATAACACGGCGGACACATTCAGCCCATGCTGGATGCTGAACCTCGATTATTCCGGCAGGGGTTACGCATTTGAGGCGGCAAGGGCGTATTTCGACTATCTGTTCAATGAAAAGGGTATGCGGCGCATTTACGCCTATACAGAGGATTATAATTTGCCAAGTCAGCACCTCTGCGAAAAGCTCGGTATGCGCCGCGAGGGAATGTATATGGAGTTCATATCCTTTGTAAACGAGCCGGATGGTACTCCGCATTATGAAAACACAATGGAGTATGCCATACTGAAAAAGGAATGGCGTTTATAAAGCAGGATTGCGGTCTGAGCATAGGTGTTTCTTAGGGTTTATTGGAGATATTGCATACATCACTGTGTGAAAATATATTTACTGCTGTGCGAATGCAAGCTTTTTGTCCGATACGGAAATTCACATGATTTACAGTAAACATTACATATAAGTGATGTTGAAAAATGTATTGAATTATTGATAAAAATGTGATAGACTATGGCGTAAAAATCTATGGTAAGGAGAGTGTAATATGATAAACAGGGAACAGGTAAGGCTTGCGGAGGCATTATTAAAGCAGAAGTTCGAGGAGAGTAAGTTTTTCGCAGCTCATCCTGAGCAGAAGGTTTATCGTTTGGAACACACATACCGTGTGGCGAACATAGGCCGTCAGATAGCCATAAGGGAGGGCTTTGATGAAACGGAGATGATAATAGCCTGTTTGCTCCATGACATCTCGTATTGCGAGGAGTTTGACGAAGACGGCTGGAAGGAGCATGGGAGGCGTTCCGCGCAGATAGCGCGTCCGTTCCTTATGGAGCTGGGACTGGCGGAGGAGCGCGTAAACGAAATCTGCTATGGCATAGCCATACATGTTGACGATAAAGCGGATTTTCCGGGAGAGAGGACGCCATTTGCCGTTTCCGTAAGCGACGCGGATAACATAGATCGTTTCGACGCTTACAGGATTCACGAAACACTCTGCCATGACGGCTTCATTCAGAAGAGTACAAGGGAGAAGTTGGAGATATCCGTTAAAAGGCTTGCCAGACTCTATGAGATGAAGGTTATACAGATGGGAACCCGCTCGGCGGAGGAGATATGGAGGGAGCGCATATTGTTCTACATCACGTTCTACGATAAGCTCGTTGCCCAACTGAATTGCAGCATGAGCGTCATGGAATGAGCCGAGGGCATAAAGGATCAAAAAAGGAAGCAACCTATGGCATTTGACTTTAAAAAGGAATACAGGGAGTTTTATATGCCTTGCAGCAAGCCCTACATAGTTACTGTTCCGCCGATGAATTTTGCGGCTGTGCGCGGCAAGGGCGATCCGAATGCCGAGGATGGCGAGTATAAGAGGGCGATAGGGCTGCTTTACGGCGTTGTATACACCATTAGGATGAGCGGCAAAAGCGGTCATAATATTGAAGGCTTCTTCGATTTCGTCGTTCCTCCGCTGGAGGGTTTTTGGTGGCAGGAGGGCGCAGCCGAAGTTGACTACAAAAATAAGGAGAGCTTTGAGTGGATATCCGTCATAAGGCTGCCGGACTTCGTTACAAAGCAGGATGTTGAATGGGCTGCTAAGGTGGCTTCCGCCAAGAAGAAGGCGGACTTCTCGGATGTGGAGTTCTTCACATATGACGAAGGCTTGTGTGTTCAATGTCTGCATATAGGCTCATACAACAGCGAGCCTGCGACGGTGAAGCTGATGCACAACTTCATGGCAGAGAAGGGCTATACGCTCGATATAGGGGATAGATACCATCACGAGATATACATGAGCGATGCGCGAAGGACGGCTCCCAATAGGCTCAAAACCGTCATAAGGCATCCGATAAGGAAGGCATAGGAAGGGCGTCGGACATGGGGAGGCTTGGCTTTGTTCCGAAGCGGCTATCCCGCATTGAATGTATAAGCGCAGCTATGCGGAAGGGATTGGAAATGGAATTGTGGGATGCGTATAATGAGAAATGCGAAAGAGTGGAGGGTATGACGCTTGTCAGGGGCGAGCCGATACCCAAGGGATTTCGCCATATGGTTTGTGAAATACTTGTCAAGCACATGGACGGAACATTCCTTCTGATGAAAAGGGATCCGCGAAAGCGGCACGGAGGCCTGTGGGAGGCAACCGCAGGCGGTTCGGCACTTGTCGGTGAGGAACCGCTCGAATGTGCCAAGCGAGAGCTTGCAGAGGAAACGGGCATAGTCGCTCCTGAGTTGAAGGAGGTCGGAAGGGTCGTTACCGCAAGCACCATATATGTAGAATTTCTGTGCGTGACGGATTGGGATAAGGATAATATCACATTGCAAGAGGGCGAAACCGTCGATTACAGGTGGATAAGCAGGGACGCTCTGATCGGCATGAACGGTGATGAGCTTTTGACAAAGAGGATACAGGGCTTTATTCCCCGAATGCTTAAAGCACTTTCGTGACTCAGTTAAAATATGGATATTGATATTGCGATTGGAAAAACGGCATTGAGCGATTTGGACGGTATGTACACGCTCATGTCGGACGATGAATGCGATACATTGAACCTCCGTTTTCAAGAGAGAAGACGGAGCGTTTTATAATTGACGCGGGTCTTGGTACAAGCTCTCTTAATATGTGGCAGAGGACGGAGGGAGTTTTCTTTATGTCATATTCCATGCTCAACTGATTCATACTCTACGCTGCGCAGGTTGACGGTGCTGATGTGGTGCTGTATCATTGCGGCATAAGGAGGAGGAAAGTATGAATCAATATGTTACGGGAACGATGATCAAACGTCTGCGCGAGGCGAGGGGACTGACACAGCAGCAGCTTGCGGCTAAGCTGAATGTCAGCGACAAGACCATATCCAAGTGGGAAACGGCGAGGGGGTATCCCGACATATCGCTTATTGAGCCGTTGTCAGCCGCCTTGGGAGTTTCGGTCATAGAGCTGTTTTCGGGTGAGGATGTGGTCAACAGGAACAGGATGGCTAATATGCGGCGGATGAAGCTCCATGTCTGTCCCATATGTGGAAATGTCATTCAGAGCATTGGCGAAGCGGTGATAAGCTGCTGTGGTATAGTGCTGCCCACGCTTGAAGCCGAGCCTGCGGATGACGGGCATCGGGTAAGCATTGAGAAGGTCGAGGACGAGTATTATGTGACGGTTTCACATGATATGCTCAAAAAGCACTACATATCCTTTATAGCCGCAGTCAAGGATGACGGATTCGAGCTTGTAAAGCTGTATCCTGAAGGAAGCGCCGAGGCACGCTTCAAGCTGAGAATGGTGCGAAGGATTTTGTTCTACTGCAACCGTCACGGGCTTTACGCTGTATCTCTGAGGTAATACTAAGGTACGTTTAAAACGTTAATTCCAACGGCGTCTTTTTTGACATCTCGGCTTCGCCGATCTTAGTAAAAAGTGTAAGGGGAGTATCCAAACCAAACGCAGCGTGATTTTCTGAAAATCGCTAATATCAAACCTGCCGGCAATCACTTGCCGGCAGGTTCATTTTACCTATTCGGTTTTAGCTTTTATTAGTCCTCTTTCTTGCGGAAGATAACGATGCCGGCACCGGCAGCTATTGCCGCAATACCAAGACCTACAAGGCTGATAGCACCTGTTACAGGGGGCTTGGGTGTAGGAGCGTTTGTGGGAGCAACGGTGGGCTCGACAACAGGCTCAGTGGGCTCGACAACGGGCTCGGTGGGCTCGACAACGGGCTCGGTGGGCTCGACAACGGGCTCAGTGGGCTCGACAACGGGCTCAGTGGGCTCGACAACCTCAACGGGAGTTACGATACCATCGACAACAACAACGTCAATGGGCTCCTGGTTGATAGCACCAACGGGCATATAGCCGAACTCGTTTACGGTAACAGGCAGGTCTGTGGGAGCGTTGAACTCGTCAGCTACCTTGAATGTAACATTCAGAAGCTCGCCTTCGCCTGTGAGAGCCTCATCGGGCATTATAACGCCAAGACGGATGGAACCGGGAACGGTTTCGTAATCAAGAACAACAACGGGATCGCTTCCGTCCCTTGAGGGGGCGATCAGAGAGCCAAGCTCAACATTCTCGATTGTGAGAACATCAACGTCGTAATCAACGAAGATGTTGAGTGTATGGATCATGTAGTTGCCTTCGACGGTCAGGGGGAGGGTAATCTCGGAGCCGCCGGGTACTTCATAGGCGCTGCCCATGGTTATTGTGGCGGGGCCGTTTACGAAGGGGGATACAACACCGTCAACGGTTTCGAACTCAACGGGAATTTCGGTTGTTTCGGGAACGTAGTTGAACTCGTTGATATTGATGACTATATCGGTGGGCTCTGTGAAGTCCTCGGATACCTTGAATGTTACATTCAGGAGTGTGCCGTTCTCTGTCATCGTGCCGGTGGGCATAATAACGCCGAGACGGACGGAACCGGGGATGGTCTCATAATCGGTAACTATGATGGCATTCTCATGAGCGTCAAGAACATCGCCCTGTGTGAAACCGACGACCTGGAGAACGGATGCGTCGTAATTAAGCTGTGCATAGAGGGTGGAAGCCTCATACTCGCCCTCGATCGAGAAGGCAAGGGTTATCTCGCTGCCGGGAAGAACATTCTCAGCACTCTCCATTGTGAATACGGCATGGGGAGCGGGTTCCTCGGTGGGCTCAACGGGTTCTTCGGTGGGCTCAGCGGGCTCCTCGGTGGGCTCAGTAGGCTCTTCGGTGGGCTCAGCGGGCTCTTCGGTGGGCTCGGCAGGCTCTTCGGTGGGCTCGGTGGGCTCTTCGGTAGGCTCAGCGGGAGCCTCGGTGGGCTCAACGGTGGGCTCGGCAGTGGGCTCAGGAGTAGGATCAACATGGAGGCTGATCATACCATCGGGATTTACGGAGAAGGGAATGGATGTATGACCCTGACCGATGGGAGAATAGAAGAAGTCGCCTACCTCAAGAGTAACAGGCTGATCCTCTGTGCAGCTCTCCTTAACCTTCAAGGTTACATTGTAGAGAACGCCCTCAACGGAGAAGGGATCGGTAAGACCCAGGATGGCTATACCGAGGAAATCGGCGTTTGCGGACAGCTCTTCATAGGTGAAGTAGGGATTAAGCTCCGTGTTCTTCTCAAGGCCTACATATTCCACATTTTCGGGGTCGAAGAAAAGCTTGATCTTAACGGTATGAGCTTCATAATGACCGCTTACGGAAATGGGGATTACAACCTCGTCGCCGGGGTTAACGTCACTCACAGAACCTACTGTGAATACTACGCTCTCCTCCGATGCGCTCGCGGGGATCGCAACAAGGGAGAGAACCATTGCTACAGCAATGATAAGTGCGAAGAATTTCTTCATTTGGGGAATACTCCTTCCTGAATTAATAACTTTATATCCATGCGGCACGACGCTTGAGCGGTATTTAGCCGGCATGGGTACATAATTACTATGATAATATAACACAACCGGCTTGAATTTGCAACAGGGAAAATAAGACATGAGGGCTAAAACTACAGTAATATATTATAAAATCTGAAAAAACGGCGGTAAAAGCTTGTAAAATGCGGACTTTTGCCGGTTGCCGACGTTTAATGAAAGCCGTCGGTCTTTATCGGAGCTCCGTCGCTTAATACGAACAATGCCTCCGTCTGTTTGATGCTTTGAACGAGCGATTTGCCGCGCTCCGCTCCCAATATGTAGCACGCGGTGGAAACGGCGTCGGCAAGAGCCGCGCTGTTTTTTTCCCTGCAAAGCACGGATACCGAAGCCAAGGAGCCATCGTCGGAGCCGAGGTTGGCGGGCAGCAGGGTTTCGGGGTCTATTATATGCCCGTATTCCCTGCCGTTAACAATGTATTTTCGCAGGTAAGCACCGCTTGTCGAGAGCGCACCCTGAGACAGCGTAAGCCTTTCAATAAAGCCGCCGTCGCCGTTTGGGTCTTCGATACCCACACTCCATGCGCTGCCGTCGGGCTTTGCTCCGTCGGCATAAACGGCTCCGCCGCAGTTCAGCATCCAGGCGAATCCGTATTCGTTCAATCTGTCCGCGAGCTTATCAACGGCAAAGCCCTTGGCAATGGCTCCCACGTCAACGCTCATTTTGGGGTCGGCAAGCTTTACGGCTTCGCCTTCAATCATTATATCGTCAATATCGCAATGCAGCGACGCCTCCCTTAACGATTCCATGTCAGGCAGACGCGCATCACCGCCGCTTTCGGCTTCGGCACGGCATTCATGCCACAGCTTCAATACCGCTCCCATAGCTATATTCACGCTGCCGTCGGTGAGCTTTGCGTATTCCTTTCCGAGCTTTAAAAGCTCCGCGACAGGCGGTTCCACATCAACAAACTCTCCTGCGTTACGGTTGAGCAGAGCCAAGTTGCTCATGCCCTCGTACTCATTGTATATGTCAAACAGGCGATGGTAGTATAAAAAGCCTTCATGCACCTGCTCGCAGGCTTCGTTGAAGGTTCTTTCATCATCGGTATACGCGGTCAGTATTATGACCGTGTCGAAGCAGTCATATATGACGTAAGTCCTTTTTGAAGGAAGACGCTTACAGCCGCTCAGAGCCGCAAGCATTATGATTGCAACGACGCAAACGCAAATACAAACGCGCTTTAAATGAAGCCGAATACTCATTTTCAATACATCGGGAATCAACCGCATGGCACTATGTCGATCAGCACAAGCTCACAGGGATTGTTTATTCTGAAAAGCAGGCGTTCGCTTCCAAGCCCCGCGCCTATTATCATACGGGAGCCTCCGACGCTTTTAAGTCCCTTGGCATAGCTTGGAAAAAAGCCCTCCTGCGGAAGAAAAACCGCGCCGATGAAGGGTATCTGCCAAAGCCCGCCGTGGGTATGTCCCGAAAGAACAAGGTCGATATTCAAATCGGAATAGTCCTCGGCGTTTTGGGAAACAAAGTCCGTGGGTCTGTGACATAAAAGTATGGTTAAGGCATCCGTGCCGCTCAATTCGGACAGGAAGGCCTTCCGTTCCGTCAGGGTGGTTTTGTCCGAATCGGATGAGCTGAAGCAGTTTTCGCTTATGCCGCCTATGCGCAGGGCTTGATCGGATACATGGATGTTTTCATAAGCACAGTCAAGTATATGCACTCCCGTGCTTTCGTAGGAGTCGAGTATCGCCGAGCCGTGTTCCCTTATATAGTCCCTTTCATGGTTGCCGAGGGACATATAGACGGGCGCGTATTGAACCAGAGCGCGCATCAGATCAAGTCCTATATGCAGCTCGTCGTCGGATACCGTGCGGGTTATTATATCTCCCGGACAGAGTATTATATCGGGCTTGGCTTCGTTTACCGCCTCAATAAGCCTCTCGTTCCCGACGCCGAATTCGCTCTCATGCAGGTCGGAGAGCATAGCTATCCTTATGGGCGCAGACGCCTTTGGGGTTTCGATGGCGTACTTCTTTACGATAAAGTCGCTTCCGCACCTGTGGGCGTCGAGCAGCGCGAAAGCGATAAAGAACGCAGCGAAAAGGAACAGTACCGCTTTACCTCGTCCCTTGGAATCAAGGGACTTATGATCGCGAGTAGCTGTTCCTTTTGCTTTTTTAAGAAAACAATTCATTTGTTTCAAGTCCGAAAGGCTTTACGCTGTCATGCTTACGCGGTTTTCCTTATGGTCGAAGTTCGGGACGATCTCGGATATGCAGTCGATAACCGCGCTGCTGTTCATCCTCGCAAGCTCGCAAAGCTCGGCAAGCTTGTCGTCGAAAGCCTCGGCGTCAACGGGTTCGGGAAGTGCCTTGAATATGCGTCCGTGCGCCGTCTTTTCCATGGCGTTCTGCTCGTCGTCGGTCAGAAGCTCCTCGTACATCTTTTCACCGGGACGCAGACCTATTATCTCAATGGGCATGTCCACATTGGGCTCATAGCCGTGGAAGCGTATCACCTTCTCGGCAAGCTCATAAATCTTTACGGGTTCGCCCATGTCAAGCACATATATGGCTCCCGATTCACCGAGTGCGCCCGCCTGAAGCACAAGCTGGGAGGCCTCCGGTATCGTCATGAAGTACCTTGTGATGTTCTTGTCCGTGACAAGCACGGGCCCGCCCTGCTTAATCTGCCTCTCAAAGAGGGGTATTACACTTCCGTGAGAGCCGAGCACGTTGCCGAATCTAACCGTCATACAGCGCATTATGCTCTTTCTCGCGTACTGCTGAACTATAAGCTCGGTTATGCGCTTGGTCGCGCCCATTACGTTCGTGGGGTTGACCGCTTTATCCGTTGACAACATCACAAAACGCTTTACTCCGTGACTGTCAGCGGACTCAAGCACATTGATCGTGCCTATGACGTTGTTCTTGACCGCTTCTGCGGGACTGTCCTCCATGAGCGGAACATGCTTGTGCGCTGCCGTATGAACGACTATATCGGGATGGAACTCCTCCATTACGGCATCGACCCTGTCCTTATCCCTTACGGAGCCTATTCTGATAACCACATTGAGCCACGGACGCTTCTGTTTAAGTTCACAGTAAAGCTCATATGCGTTGTTCTCGTATATGTCGAATATGACAATAGTCGCAGGGTAGAACACCGCCGCCTGACGGCATATCTCGGAGCCTATGGAGCCGCCGCCGCCCGTGACGAGCAGGCATTTATGCTCTATGATGCCTTCAATGCTCCTGACGTCAAGATTTACCTCCGGTCTGAAAAGCATATCCGAAATGTTTATCTCGTTCAGATCCTTCATGGAGGGCTTTTCGGAAAGCTCGTTGAGCGGGGATACAATGCGCACATGGCATTTTGTATCGCGGCATGTTGTTACAAGCTCCGCCCTGTCCTTTGATGAGAGCGACGGTATGGCTATTATTATCTCCTCGACATGCCTCTGCTTGACTATTGCGGGTATGTCCTTGGAGGTTCCAAGCACCTTTACGCCGCCTATCCTCATGCCGAGCTTGGATTTGTTGTCGTCAACAAATCCGACAAGGTAACAGTCGGTCGCGCTCTGACCGTTGTTGATCTGAGATTGAACATACGCGCCGAAATAGCCCGCGCCGATTATGAGGGTAGCCTTCTTGTCCTTGTTCTTATTGCGCCCGATGCTGTTCAGTATTCTGCGGACGCCCCTGTAGCCGAACCTCGTGACAAATACCATCATGCAGATGAATATGCCGGCAAGCAGTATGCCCGTCCTCTCGGAATTCCGGAAGCCGAGCTGGTACGTTTCAGGGAAGAGTGACAGCAAATAATTGACTATGAGACACAGGCAGGTTCCGACGCCCACGCCGGCGATCGCCATGATGCCCTCGTTGAGTCCCGATACGCTCCAAATGCTGCTGTAAAGGCGGAAGCAGGCAAACGACAGAATGAACAAGGCTACGAATACACCCGCCTGAATGTTGGTAAAGTATGCCTCAAGAGGCCCGTTCGGAACCGAAGAGGCTTTAAAAAGAAGGCCGTATCCGCCCTCTACCGCCATATGAAGGAACCATGTCGCAAGCGCAAAAGCGGCTATACAGCATACTATGTCGAGCAGTATGAGTGATAATACGCGCGATACCCTTGCAACCCCTGTGTTGCTGTCCATTTAATACATCTCCTTAAATGCTGTTTCCTTATTGGAATTGATTTAACGTGTGCATTATACATGAAAAGTCAACACAATGCAATAAGGAGCTTGATGGTTTTTTTTACATATGCGCATTAAAAGAAGAATAAAAAAGCGCTCCGATGTTTTACGGAACGCCGGTTATGGCTTAAAATCGACGGTATTGTTGCTCATAGCGTCAGACATCCAAGTGCGCCTCAACGGGCTCGTGGCTTTCTTCCGCTCCGGGCAGCTCCTTGCGCCGTATTTCCTTTTCGGCAGGATGGGGAAGCCCGCCGATTATACCGCCCAGATCAGGCAGTATATATACGTCCTTTTCCGTTTTCATGGATTTATCACCGAGGTGCGGGCATACATCCCGACATCGCTCGGATGGCGAACGGGCGCGAATACGAACGATGCGCCTTCAAACGCCGTGTCGCTTTTGATGTCGGCTCCTGCGGCAAATCCAAGGCTCAGGATCATTGCGGCGATGAGCAGCAGAGCCATGATGTAAGGAAGCGTTTTTCTCATTAATATCACCCTTTCATACTTAATAATAAACCGCGCCGTAAGCCCTGCCGGAATACGGTAAAGCGGGACTTTAAGCGCGGCTTATTGATATTTTGCGTCATGGCTCGCTTTTAATTCATTTTTTGAAAAAAGCGATTGTAAATTAATGTCAAAAACTTCAACGCTCTAATCGTCAAAGAATCCCCAGCGGGTGTTGTCGCTGTCGGAAGCGAAGGCGGGAGAGTATATGCGGAATACCCAGTTTCCGTCCTTGTCCTTTATACCTGAGTAGACGTCGGAGTATTTGTAGGTATAACGGTCGTAAACGGTGAAGCCGTCGGCTTCGTATGTTCCGAAAAAGCGGTCGGGAACATAGTATACGCGATTGTCGAAATGCCCTTCAATGCGCTTGAGATTTTCATCAAAGTGATTTCCGTCCTTATCGGTAAGGGCTTTTATTTCAAAGAATCCGAACACAGAACCGAGCTCGCTGTTAAGGTAGAATGAATCGTTGCAAAGAACCGTTACGTCGTCCATCAGAAGCTCTCCGGTAAGCGAGTAGATGCTGTAAGTGGTATCAGTCCAATAGTTTTCTCCCACGGACTTGTAGCAAACTATGTATTTATCGCCGCAAACACCTGCTATTTGGGGGAACAACTCGGAGTCCAAGCTGCCGATTTTGTTGAAATTGCTGTCAAGAACGGTTATTGTGTCGTCACATTTACCGTCGTCCGAATATATTGACAGATCATCCCTCTTGACAAGAAGGTATTTATCCCCGAACTTCATCAAACCGCCTATGTTTCCGAGATTCAATTCATCCTTGGCAAACTCACGCGGGTTTTCGAGATTCATATCGCGTATGAGGGTTATGCACGCATGGGAGTCGAAGCCGTCCTCATCCTCGAACCATTTGACCGTGACAGCCAGATCGTGGAAAACGCGGAACGGAGTGGTAACGGTATTGTCCTTCAGACGGTGCCAGCAGCTTATGCCGTCGGCGGTGAAAAGACCGCTGCATGGAGGGTCGCCTTCCTCGTCAACGAACGCCGAAAAGGAATACAGCAGCTCGCCCATATTGTTATAGACATAGTGCATGTCGCTTTCCCCGGACAGGACGAGGTATTTGTAGGGTTCGGGGAATATGGGCCCGTCCACGAGCCTGCCGGTCTTGGGGATGAGATCCGAAAAATCGGGAAATTCATTCACCTCGAAGGAAGGCTCGGCGGAGGGAAGCTCGGAAGGCTCAGAGGTCGGAAGCTCGGAGGGAGCGTCCGTTGGGGATTCCGTACAAGTCGCGGCGGTTTCGTCGCCGTGAACGGATTGTGAGGGAACGCATGATGTGAGGAGCATTGTGAGCGCAAACAGCAGTACAGCTATCCGTTTCATAGATTCGCTCCTTTTATTTGACTATGCCCTTCATGCAGGGAACGTAACCGCATTGGGATACGAAGGACTGTCCCTCGGCGGATTCGAGCCATGCGACCATTTCGGAGGCGATGGGATTCGCGTCGGTTTTGGGCAGTATGGCATAGAAGGGGTTGATGAATGGATACTCGCCGGAGTTTATGGTTTCGTTGGATGGAGTTATGCCCTCAACGGTTATGAATTTGAGATTGGGGTAGGTGTACATATTCTTGGCATAATAGTAGACGGAATAGCCGATGGCGTTGGATGTGTTGTCATATGCCGCAATATCGTCTATGACGTCAGCCATGCTCTCGGATACGGTTATCTTCTCAACGGGAGCCATGGGAACATCGCACATGCAGAGGTCGAGCATGAGGGTCTGCGAGCCCGAAAGCTCAGGACGCTGGAAAGCGGTTATAGGAGCGTCAAGACCTCCGACCTCGCTCCAGTTGGTGATTTCGCCGCTGAATATGCCGCGTATCTCCTCGGTCGTCAGGGAATCGACGGGGTTGTCCTTATTGGTTATGAAAACAAGCGCGTCCAGACCGATGGGGTGCATGTCAAAGCTGTTTTCGGGATCGTATTTTTCCTTGGTGGGACGGCTTGCCTCATAGACGAGCAGCATATCGCAGCGCTTTTCCGCAAGCGCCTCATAGGAATAATCGGTGGTGGAGAAGTTTATGGTGTTTTCGGCGTCGTCGTCGGAGCAGCCCGTGACGAGCTTGACAAGTCCAAGTGCCATGGGAATGTTTGCCGTGGAGCCGTCAACGATCGGGTACTCGGAGTATTCGCAGGAGGGTCTTTCCGCGGTAACGGTTTCGGTGGGCTCCGTTGAAGGCTCGTCGGTCACGGCTTCGGTGGGTTCGGTTGAAGGCTCGTCGGTCACGGCTTCGGTGGGCTCGGTTGTGGGTTCGTCGGTTGCGTCTGCGGGAGTTACGGGCTTGACCGTACAGGCGGCAAGGGAGGCTGCAAGAGCGGCGGCCATTGCGAGTGATATTATCCTTTTCATTCTGATGTTTCTCCTTTTTTATTCATTCGGGACGTCTTAACATCCAAATATAAAACGGTTAATACCGCACACAGGTTCCCAAAACTTTGACGATTTTTTAATATATAATCAGCACACGCTCGGCAGCAGACAATGCCGGAAACTCAGGCTGCTGTTTTACCGCCGCTATGAACCAATCGACAGCTTTCGACATAGTATGTATAAATCCATCAAGGAGGTCAAAAACAATGTGTGAATGCAATACATGTCGCGTGGACTTGAGCAACAGCGACGGTTTTACAACGGTATCGGCAGGTGAGGTTTCGGTCGATCTTGCCGTATGCGGCTATGAAACGGCGTCGGTTAAGCTTCCGAGGATGATCGCCGTGAATCAAAATTATTCAGCGGGGTTGTGTCCCGGACTTGCGCTTGAAAAGGGAACCATGTTTCCCGAACTGATAAGCGAATATTAGGAGGTGGCTTGATGAGTCAGTGTGAACTTCAAAACAGGATCAGCGAGGTACAGTTTGTATGCGTTGAGCTGAACCTATACCTTGACACCCATCCTGCCGATCAGGATGCGAGGAATGACTATTACAGCTATTCGACTCTGCTTGCGGAGCTTATAGCACAGTATGAGGCGGAGTACGGTCCCCTACAGGGCTTCGGTCATTCACCGACAAATACGGGCTGTTGGGTATGCTCCGAATGGCCTTGGGAAAAGAGATAAGGAGGACTAAAATTCATGTGGATTTATCAGAAAAAGCTGGAGTTTCCAATCAACATCACAAATCCCGATCTGAGGATCGCTAAGGCGCTTATGGCGCAGTATGGAGGCCCTGACAGCGAGCTTTCGGCAGGCGTGCGCTATCTAACACAGAGATTTACAATGCCGGATGATCGTCTGCGCGCGACGCTGAACGACATAGGAACCGAGGAGATCGCCCATTGGGAGATGATCGGAACCATGATCCATCAGACCATAGAGGGAGCGTCCCTCTCCGCGCTTGAGGCGGCGGGGCTTCTCGGATATTACACCCTGCACGGTCATGGCGTGTATCCGTCCGATCCGAACGGCGTTCCGTTCATGGCAAGCTATATCCAGTCAACGGGCGACCCGATTGCGGATATTTATGAGGACCTTGCGGCAGAGCAGAAGGCAAGGGCGGCGTATGAACATATAATGAACCAGACCGACTGTGAGCAGTATCTCGCCCCGCTCAGGTTCCTGCGCGAACGTGAGGTAGTGCATTTCCAGAGGTTCTCCGAGTGCATGAACATACTCAAGGAGATCTATCCGAACGGCAGACAGAATAAGCTCTGCAAATAAAACCCTCATGCCACGTCATAGTTTTTGACAAAGGCATGATTTACATAGATAACGTATGATTGCCCGCATGAAACGGCGGAGCGCGAAAGACCATGAAACAGCCCCGAAGCCCGTGTCTTCAGGGCTGTTTTGCGGCTTTTAAGGTGTTCGAATTATTTTTTATACCCCCTTATAATTTTGTCGGATATATGTTATAATTAAATCACTAAATCCTAAATGGGAGAAAAATGCTATGAATAACACACCAAATTCGGGTGGCAGAAAAAAGCGTGTCACCCAAGGGAATGGAAATGTCGGCAAAACCGGCAGAGCTGAAACGAACGGCCCGGTAGGTCGTCAGGACGGTTATGCCGGTAGGCATGAGCAGACGCATAACGCGCACCAGAGCGGGATAAACCCGCAGGGAGCGCATCATGGCGGAAGTCAGCACGGTTCGAGCCAGCAGAACGCGCATGGCAATAACGGCTCTCAGGATGATCGCGGGCTTGGCACGGATATAATCGGCGCGGTCATAAGCGGCATGGCGTCGAACGCGGCAGGCGGCAATAACAACAATTCCTCAAATTCAGCCCCCAATCTTATAGGAAGCCTTTTGGGAGGCTCCCAGAGCAGCGGGCATTCATCCTCAAGCAGCTCAGGCAGTTCGGGCAGCGGGCTTGGAAAGATAATCAAGATCGCGCTCGTGATTCTGGCGGTTATAATCGTGTTTAAAACATTCGGTGGGAACTGCTCCGGCTTGAGCGATATACTCGGAGAAGGCGGCTCCGGCGGACTTGGAGGGCTTGAAAACTTCTCGCAGACCATATCGACGGGATATGATAATTTCTCGCTGTCCGATGCTTCCGCGCCCGTTGCCATAAGCGCGAGCACCTCAACCTCAAATCTTGACACCACCGTTTCCAACGCCGCAAGGAGCAGGTATACCACAATCAAGGGCGGCGGAAATGATGAGGTAACGGTTATGGTTTACCTTTGCGGTACGGACCTTGAGTCCAAGTACGGCATGGCGACCAATGACCTGAATGAGATGCTGCACGCGACGCTCAACGACGAGCATCTGAACATAATCGTCGAAACGGGCGGCACCAAGCAGTGGAAGAACTCGGTCATCTCCAATACCACCAATCAGATTTACAGGGTCAGAAACGGCGGTATCGAGTGCCTTGAGAAGGACGTCGGCAACAAGTCCATGACCGATCCTGCCACGCTTACCGAGTTTATAAGGTATTGCAGCAGCAAATATCCCGCTAACCGCAATATGCTGATACTCTGGGATCATGGCGGAGGATCGCTTTCCGGCTACGGTTACGACCAGAAGCATTCCGGCTCCATGACGCTTGATAAGATAAACAAGGCGTTGAAGAACGGCGGTGTAAAGTTCGATTTTATAGGCTTTGACGCCTGCCTCATGGCTACTATGGAAACCGCGGTAGTTACCGAGCAGTACGCCGATTATCTTATCGGCTCCGAGGAGACCGAGCCCGGCTGCGGCTGGTACTATACCAACTGGCTCACAAAGCTCTCCAAGAACCCGTCCATAAAGACGGTCGAGCTTGCCAAGACCATAATCGACGACTTCAACGACGTCTGCAAGAAGAACAACGCGGGCGACAGCACTACGCTCTCAATAGTTGACCTTGCCGAGTTCGCGGGTACGGTTCCCGAAGCGTTCAACAAGTTTGCCTCCAATATCGGAGATATGCTTGACGGCAGCGAGTATGAGGTGGTCGCTGACGCCAGAAGCGGGGCAAGGGAGTTTGGAGCCTCCTCCGGCATCAACCATGTTGATCTTATACATCTTGCGAGCCGCATTGGAACACAGGACGCTCAGAACCTTGCTGACGCGCTCAAGGGCTGCATAAAGTACAACCGTACTTCAAGGTCGATGACAAACTCCTATGGTATGTCGATATACTTCCCGTTCACAAGCTTCTCCGGAGTCAACTCCGCCGTATCGCTTTATAACTCCATAGGCATGGATTCCGACTACTCTGCCTGTCTGAGGAGCTTTGCGAGCCTTGCGGCAGGCGGTCAGATAGCAACGGGCGGCACATCATCTCCGATAGGCTCCCTGTTTGGTGAGCTTGGCGGAAGCGGCTCCTCCGCGTCCGACCTGCTGTCCCTCCTGCTTGGCGGCAGCGGAAGCGGAAGCGGCGGCGATCTGCTCTCGACAATACTCGGCGGCTCTTCCGATTGGTTCGACAGCGGCAGGGTATTGCAGAATCTCGACTATTACGATGATAATGCCATCTATTCCAATGATATGCTCCTGACCGAAAAGGACGGCGGCAAGGTGCTGTCACTCGGTGCGAAGTGGAGCCTTGTTGAAAACGTGCGTCTGAACGTGTTCCTCGACGACGGCGAGGGCTATATTGACCTCGGCATGGATAACGTGTATGAGTTTGACAAGGACGGCGATCTCAAGATAGATTACGACCGCACATGGCTTGCGCTTGACGGTCAGGTCGTGCCGTACTATGTGGTAAGCGAAGCCCATGACGGCGAGCATTACGCCTACATTGGCAGGGTTCCAGCCATGCTTAACGGCGAGCGCGTCGATATAATGATCGCCTTCGACGATGAAAAGGAGGAGAACGAGTACGGCTATGTTATCGGCGCAAGGTACATCTATACAAATGATGAGACCGATACCATAGCAAGGGGCCTTGTAGAGCTGAAGGACGGCGATAAGCTGGAGTTCCTGTGCGATTACTATTCCTACGACAAGGAGTACAATGCCAGCTATTACTTCGGCGAACCCATCATAGTCAAGGGCGATATCGAGGTGTCCAATGTCGAAATAGGCGACGCCAAGTGCCTTGTGACATACTGCCTGACAGATATGTTCGCCAACGAGTTCTGGACAGAGGCTGAGCAGTTTTGATATTGAATAATGAATAATTGCTTTTGCGGAGCCTTCATTAACTTTTGGGTTATGCTGGCTCCGCAATTATAATAAAGGGGGTATGTTTCTTTTATGAATACGGGATTAATAATGAATTACTGTTCGCTTTTGAGCAACCTGCTGATAGTGTTATTCATGGTCAAATCGCTGATAGGCTTCTTTACCGTCGGAGGCAGGGGAAACATGAAAGTGAGAAAGACGGATGCTTTCAAGTATTTCACCGTTGATTCCAATATGCTGATGGCAACAGCCGCCGCGATAACGCTTGTTTACAGTATAAGAAAGGCAATCGACCCGTCCGTGGGCATACCCTATTGGGCGACGCTTTTGTATCATGTGGGAACCGTTGCGGTTATGGTAACATTTTCGGTCGTCATGTTCATATTCGTTCCCTCAACGGGCTTGAAATTCATGATAGAGGGCAACAGCCTCTATCTGCATCTCATATCCCCTCTGCTTGCGCTCGTATCGTTTGTATGCTTTGACAGGGGAGAAAAGCTCGGCTTGGAGGTCATCATAATAGCCGCCGTACCGGTGCTTATATACTCCGTGCTTTACTATTATATGGTCATGGTCAGGGGCGAAGGCGGAGGAGGCTGGAAGGACTTTTATCATTTTAACGATAAGGGAAGATGGTATGTATCGGCGGTTTCCATATTGATTATGGCACTTGCGCTCGCGGCGGTGCTTCTTATCGGACACAACCATATCGCGGCGGAGGTGCTGTCGGCGTAAAAAAGGCGGGATATGTTGACAAATCGCATGTTAAGTGGTATATTTTAAACATAAAAACAGGAGGTTTTATTTAACATGAAGACTTTCAAGCGTATCATTGCGGCAGTTGTTATGACTGCCATGCTGTGTGTGTGCCTGCCTGCGTTCGCGGCGGTATCACCTGAGTATCCCGAAGTTCCCGAAGGATATGACGGCTATGTAACATTTGCCGTATCCGCCCTGACAATGGGTTGGACATACATCATAGACCCTGTTCTCATTCCCGTACATGAGGGCGAATCGCTTGCGGAAATGACGACAAGGGCGTTTGATATGCTCGGCTGGAGCTATAATTCGGGTACAGGTGAGTACGGATATTATCTTTCCGGCATAGGCTGCTATGAGAAGGAACCCTGTGTTCCCGATTATCTCATGGAGCAGATAGAGGCGTATCCCGCATGGGCGGAGGAGAACCTCGGCTACAATCTCGGCGAGTGGACAGGAACATATGTCGATGACGAGATGCTCTCCGAGTTTGAATACTGCACCCTCTCCGGCTGGATGCTGCTTGAGGATAATGTTTCGATTCCCTCAACTGCCGATGATGTGACAGTCACAATAGGCAGCGTGTATACATGGATATTCACCATATACGGATGGGGCATGGATTACGGTATAAGCGATGGCTGGGGCTGCTTCCCCGCGTTCAACAACCCCATGGAGGGTGTTGACAGAACCGAGGCTTCAAGGATGATTGCTCTCATAGACGCCGACGAGGAGCTTATGGAGCTTTTGACTGAGAACGAATATGAGGAAGTAGTTGATTTCATCATGGCTTTCTATGATCCCGAAGCCACTCAGGAGGAGATAGACAGCACGCTTGCCGCGCTGCTTGAGGTTCTGGATACCAACGAATACGAGTCCGGCGACGTCAATATGGACGGCGTGCTGGATATTTCCGACGCTCTTTCCATCATGCGTGCCGCCATGGGCATCGAAAAGCTGAGCGATAGGGCTATGGAGCTTGCCGACGTGAACGGCGACGGAAGCGTTAACATGACCGACGCGCTGCTCGTTCTGCGCAATACATTAGCATGATAAAAAACGCATTCAGAAGAATTACAACGGCGCTGCTTGCCATCGTTTTATTGGCGGCGGCGCCGCTTTACTCATACGCCGCGACGGACTATCAAGGCCCATACTCCGCCGTATTGAGCTATGTTGCGGAAGCAACGCCCTCATTCGGCTCGGTCGGAGGGGAATGGGCGGTATTCACACTCGCAAGAGCGTCAAGGGTAAGCCCGACGAGCGGGTACTGCAAAGCCTATTACGAGAGCATAGAGGCTTATGTCGGGAGCATTGGCAGTCCAAAGATGAACCCCAATAAGGCGACCGATAACTCCCGCCTTGCCATTGCGCTGACTTCGATTGGCAGGGACGCGCGAAATGTGGCGGGTTACAATATATTGGAGCCGCTGACAGAGCAGAGCTTTGTAAAAAGACAGGGCACCACGGGCGTCGCGTACGCGCTGCTTGCGCTTGGCTCCAATTCCGCATACGGATACGGCAGTACAAGGAATGCGTATGTGGATTTCCTCATAGCCAGAGAGCTTGATGGCGGCGGCTGGTCGCTCGGAAATAAAGCTGACCCCGATGTGACAGCGGCGGTTATAACCGCGCTCGCGCCGTATTCAAAGGCGTCACAGGCGATAGGCAGGGCGGTTTCAAAGCTTTCGGATATGCAGCTTCCCGACGGAGGCTTTGCAACCACGGGCAATTCCACATGCGAAAGCTGCGCTCAGGTCGTTGTCGCGCTTTCCACGATCGGCATCGACGCCGACAGGGATTCCCGCTTTGTAAAGAACGGTAAATCGCTCCTTGCGGCATTAATAGAGTACCACATGGGGAGCGGCTTTGCACATATGAGCGGAGGCTCGGTCAACAGAATGGCGAGCGAACAGGCGGCATATGCCCTTTGCGCATATGACAGGATGAGAAACGGCAGAAGGGACTTGTATGATATGAATGACGTCAGCTTTATAGGCAGTACGCCCAAGCCGACCGCAACTCCGAAGCCGACCGCGACGCCGAAGCCGACCGCAACTCCGAAGCCGACCGCGACGCCGAAGCCGTCTGCGACGCCGAAGCCGACCGCGCAGCCTAAGACCGACGAAACCCCAATGCCGACGGAAAAGGCGGCGGCAACCGAGGCTCTCAAGTCCGCGGAACCGACGGCATATGAAACTCAGCAGCCGGAGAGCGCGGAACCGACGTACAGCGCGGAGCCGTTGACGGAGACAGCCCCTTCGGAAACGGAAAGCGCGGCAAGTACCGAAAGCAACGCAATAGCCGAAAGCACCGAAAACAACGAAAATGCCGGAAAGACCGATGGAGTCCTTTCCTCGCAGAAGGCGGAGCAAGACGGGAATAACGGACATGCGCCGGATTCCGCACTCAAAACCATCATAATAGCGGCGGCTGCATTCATGCTGTCAGCGGGATTGGTCACGGTAATCGTAAGGAGAGCAAATGCGAAGAAGTAGTTTTAAGACAGCAAGCATTGTTCGGCTTGTGATTCTGATGCTCATGGCGGCGTTCATGGTTTCATGCGCCAAGCCGGAGGTCAGGGACGATTACAGCCTGCATTGCACGCTGTACATAGATTGCAAGAGCATCCTCAAAAACATGGATATGCTCAACCCCGATAAAGTCGAGCTTGTCCCGGAAGACGGGATAATACTTCCCAAGGTCACGGTCGGGTTCGAGGACGGGGATTCTGTTTACGATATAATGCTGAGGGAGCTGCTTGCGCGCAATATACATATCGAGGCGGAGTTTGTGCCGGCGTTCGGAACGGCATATGTCGAGGGCATAAACAATCTGTATGAGTTCGATTGCGGGCCGATGAGCGGTTGGGAGTACAGGGTGAACGGGGTTTTCCCCACATAGAGTTTCTTTTCACCTGTGACCTCGGCGCGGATGTGGGCAATGAATACAATGAGTGACGTGCTTTGAACGATTTTATGTCAGCAAGACGGAACATTTGACAAACACGCTGATTTGTCGTATCATATGGAATATGAGGAATAATGATTTGAAAAAAGTCTTAAAGCAAGCTGTGATTCGAGCGATACTCGTTGTTATCGGATTGCTGCTCGTCGCAGATACAATGTTTGTCCTGACGCGCAGCGGCGTCAATTTTGGAGTGCTTCTCCCGGCTGTTTTGGGTGTTCCTATGATACTTGCGGGCTGCTTTATGAATAAGCTCATGGCTGTCTGCAAGCGTTCGAGGGCGGCAAGGGCATTGGCATATGCGGTCATTGCCTGCTATGGGCTGTTCATACTCACATTCACCATAACGACGTCGCTCATACTGATAAATTCCTCCGCTCCGGCGGACGGCGCGGATGTGCTTATAGTCCTCGGCGGAGGCATCCGCGGAACAAGTCCCACGCTGACGCTTAAATACAGACTTGACGCCGCGTTGGAGTATCTGGAGGACAACCCTCAGACAATGGTCGTCGTCAGCGGAGGTCAGGGACATGACGAGATAGTCTCCGAAGCCTCGGTAATGTACGATTATCTCATAGCGCACGGCGTTTCCTCCGAGCGTGTGATGAAGGAGGAGAAGTCGGAAAGCACCGCCGAAAACTTTGCGTTCTCCATGAAGCTCATTAAGGAGCGCATGGGGGAGGATGGGACGATAGTGTTCGTCACGACGGGCTTCCATGTTTTCCGTGCCGAGCGCGTAGCGGCAAAGATGGGCATTGAGGCGGAAGGGATCCCCGCGAAGGGCGTTTGGTACCTTGCGCTGAATGACTACATGAGGGAATCCGTTGCGATAGTATCGTATTTCCTGATGGGCAGGATATGACGGGAGGCTTGAATGAACTCTGCTTCAAACGTGGTCTTTGAAACAGCACGCCTGTATGCGCGTGAGCTTGTTCCGAGTGACGCCGAGAACGTGTTTGAATACGCCTCCGACATATTCAATTCAGGCTTCATGCCGTGGTCGCCCATGAGCATGGATGACACGAAAGCCTTTGTTAAAAGGGGTATTGCCGACATGATAGAGAGTCCCCGCAAAAGCTTTGTGCTTGCGCTTTGCCTGAAAGAAAACGATGGATTTGTGGGAACGGTAAAGCTTGCGCTTGAGGACGATCGCCGTCAGGCGTCCGTCGGCTACATACTCACGAAGCGTTTCTGGCATAACGGGTATGCGTCGGAGGCGGTAAGAGGTCTTCTGAGATTCACTTTTCTGGGACTTGAGCTTCACAGGGCCTATGCCTGCTGCGATGATAAGAACATCCAATCGGTCAGGGTGCTGGAAGCCGTGGGTATGCGAAGGGAAGCGCATTTTATAAAATCGTGCTACACAAGGGTTTCGGGAAGATACGGCTGGCGCAGTATCTTTCATTACGCGATGCTCCAAAAGGAGTACCTTATGGGGCTTGCGGACGGTGATTACAGTCCGAACGGTGACGAAGGTCAGCGATAAACAGGTAGTAACAGGAGGTTAACAATATGAAACGAATACTTTCATTGATGCTATGCTCGGCAGTCTTGTTGTCCGCGGTTTCGTGCGTCAAGCCCGAAGGAAACAATGAGGAAACCGTGAACTGGACGGATGTGCCGGTTGTTACCCAATCCGCCGACGAATCCGTGACGGCGGGGCCGACGGCGACGCCTGAGAACAGCTCAAAAGCGAACGAGGAGGCAGGGCTGACGGAAGACTCCGCGACCGATGTTCCGGTCATAACCCAATCCCCGGACGGGCAGGTGACCGAGGGGCCGACGGCGACTCCGTATACCGCGGCTTTAGACAGCGCGAAGCCGACCAATACAGCGGCAGGAACCGAAAGCGCTTCGCCTGCGCCGACTGCGGCAGCGGTTACGCCAAAGCCGGGCGAACCGACGAACAAGCCGACGAATAAACCGACAAATAAGCCGACCGAAAAGCCGGGTACGCCCAAGCCCACAGCGGCTCCCGGCAATACGACCTCGCCAACACAGGGCAGCCAACCCTCAGTACCCAAGCCCGATGTGCCGAACGACTTTGAAGCCGTGTACACGGGCGGTGAGGTCGATTGCTCAAATCTCAAGGTCGGGGACACGTTCCTCTGGTCGTTCGATTTGTCTAATGAGAAAAGCTGCCTGTATGCCGGGCATTGGCTTGTGATGTATCCCGATGAATACATAGAGCCCGTTGCCTGCTATGACGCGAGGGACGGCAGCCTTGTGGCGAAGATAAACGAAACATGGGATGATGATGAGCCGTGGTCGGACGTCCCGCGTGTCGTGTATAACATAAATTATGAGGGCATGACGGGCAATGTTCCCTATGGCATAGCCGGAAAACACTATACGGTGGTCGCGCTGTTTTTAACGTCGTTTGAATATGGCGGAGTTCAGATGTCCGGCTCCATAATCACAATAAAGTACAAGGTGAAAGCTCTCCCCAAAGAGAAGGATTTGAACAAGGACTCAAAGGGTTCCTATCTGCCTCTGGAGATAACCGTCATGGAAAGCGTGGCAATGGTATCCGCCACCGGTGGAGTCACCCACGGCAGTATCACCGTCACTCCGGGAAAGCTCTATTTCAAGCATTGACACAGGATGAAATATCTGATATAATATCATCATGATTGATCGGATTTGGTCATAAACTTATTTTAACGGAGGTTTTTTACTATGAATAAAAGATGGGTATGTCCCGTATGCGGTTATGTTCATGTTGGGCCCACTCCCCCTGAGTTCTGTCCCCAGTGCAAGGTTCCCGGCTCCAAGTTCAACGAGCAGGCTGAGGAAATGAGCTGGGCTGCCGAGCATTTTGTAGGCGTCGCCCAGGGTGCGCGTGAGGATATAATAAACGATCTGCGCGCCAATTTCAATGGCGAATGCACAGAGGTTGGTATGTACCTTGCCATGGCGAGGGTCGCACACCGTGAAGGCTATCCCGAAATCGGTCTTTACTGGGAGAAGGCAGCCTTTGAAGAGGCGGAGCATGCCGCCAAGTTCGCGGAGCTGCTCGGCGAAGTCGTCACCGACAGCACCAAGAAGAACCTCGAAATGCGTGTTGACGCCGAGAACGGCGCGACCGCCGGCAAGACCGACCTCGCCAAGCGCGCTAAGGAGCTCGGACTTGACGCCATCCACGATACAGTCCATGAGATGGCACGCGACGAGGCAAGGCACGGCAAGGCTTTGAAGGGCCTGCTTGAGAGGTACTTCAAATAAGCCGAAAAGTTAAGTGAAATAAGGGATTTTAAGGAGCGAGGCTAATAAGCTTTGCTCCTTTGTTATGTTCGATTGATAGAGCCAAACCATCAGAAACGGATGATTCTCTTGTGTTTCCTTTCTGCGTATTGAAGGGTTCTTGCTGCACCTCCAATATTATAATTGACATACGCGACTATTATGTCGGCGCAATCTACCATGTATTCATTACGTCTTAGAATGGCATACCGCCTTGGCACATTTTCAAGTGGAGGAAAGATTGTTTCATCATACATGGTTGCATCATATTTTCGATCCAAGTATGGCAGCACAAGTACGGAACGTATATGCGGATATTTTTGCTTTAGATTTAGAACGACACCAGCAGCCATGGCATCGAATTGACCATAACCACCGATAAAAAAGCAATCAGCTCCTTCAAACACTAAGTCCTCAACGATCTTTACCAACCATTTTCTGACATTTTCCGGTTGCTGCACTTCTCGATGTCCACAAAATGCTACGATCATTTCATTACTCCTCTCATTAACCAACGATTGTTGGTATATCAGTAATGATAATTGCCTACAATTATTATGTCAAGAACAAACGTAGGTGGTGTTTTATGCGGGAGATATTAGCCGAACGTCTGAAAACGTGCAGAAAGGAAAAAGGCTTTACTCAGATGCAGGTCGCTGTGTATTGTGATATAACTGAGAAAGCCTATCAAAACTATGAGCTTATGACGCGGGAGCCTAAGTTGGAAATACTTATCCGCATTGCCGATCTGTATGGTGTATCATTGGATTACATAGTTGGAAGAACCGATGATCCGAGCATGAATTTATGATTATAAAATAATTGACTTTTATGGGGAACTTTTTGTGAATTATAGAGCAAAAAAGTTCTCCATTTTCTATCGACATTTTGAGAATGTCTGCGGAATTATGTGCGATACAGAAGAACGGGGAAGCGCATCACAACGCTTCCCCGTCGCCGCATATGGGTTTACATATTTTTCAACCTTGCTATTTCGCGTCTTACATAATCGGCGGTTTCACCCTTATCAAAGCCCCAATCCTCCTTGAACAGGCGGAGTTCCCCTTCGAGCATTTCAACAGCGTGGGGATAGTCGCCGACTATCTCATAGAGCTGAGCGAGAGCCTCATAGGTATCGGCAAAGCGGGGCTTTTCCTGCTTTGCCTGTGCCTTCTTCATGTACTCGATGGCGGAAGCGTAATCGCCCTCAAGCACGCAAAGCTCGGATATTTCAAAGAACACCATCCACTCATCGGCAAAGTCGGTTTCCATCTGCTTGAACACCTCTCGCGCTTCGTCGCATTTTCCCCTTGCCCAGAGCAGCTTGGCGCGGTAGAGGGGCGTGCGGAACGTGCTGTCGCATTTTTCAAGCCCGCGCAGAGCCTCCTCGGCTTCTTCAAGGCGCATATCGTCAAGCAGATTGTCAAGCAGCCACATATGGGCGCGCCAGTCGTCCGGGTTCTTCTTCACAAAATCCTTGTAGAAGGATATGAGCTTGTAATGATTGCGTGCGTTCCAATCGGGAATGAACCCGCGAAGTCCCTCGTTCAGCTCGCCGTGAGCATCCTTGCAGTTGGGATCGAGCGTCAAAGCCTCCATCGCGGCATCCGCCGCCATATCGTTGTAGGCGCGGGCGAGATGGTTGTACATATCCGCTTTGAGCCTTATGCAGTCGGCAGGACGGTAGCCCGCCCTTACCTTCTCATCAACCCAACGCTCGGTGCGGTATATCTCATCCGCAGAAAGCAGCCGCTCATCCCAGAGCATGTTCTGTATGCGGTCGTATTCCTTTTCCTCGGTCAAGCCGAAAAGATCGTCGATGCTGACTCCGAAATAGACGGAGAGTTCCGGCAGAAGGCTGATGTCGGGCAGGGCAATACCGCGCTCCCATTTTGAAACCGCTTGAGCGGTTACGCCAATGCACTCGGCGAGCTTTTCCTGAGTTATGCCCTTTGACGTTCTGAGGGCATGAAGTTTGTTGCTGAGTTCCATGTTATTCTCCTCTTTCATTGTTTGTTCAGCTGACGGCAATATAATACAGCTTTTTTGAGCGGATGTACAGCATCCGTTTTGACACAGGATTAAACCTGTGGTTGAGATTGCTTTAAGGGTGAAATAAGTCGAATGTTTTCACTTTAAGTGATATGATAATAATAGGCAAGAATGGAAGCTTTTAGCTGATTACATTGCCGTCTGTCTGAAGTACAAGGCAACAAAACGCGAATGAGGAGGGTAATATGGGAGTATCTGTGGAAAAGGAAATGTTTATGATGGGTCTTTCACCGCGTCACAAGGGGTTTCATTATCTGAGCAAGGCATTGAGAAAAGCCGAGTCGAGCGGCTGTGATGTGAGCGAGGCGATAAGGCTGTCGGATAACGAACGCGAAATGCGTCAGGTTGAGCGTTGCATGAGATACGCGATACGATACGCATGGGATATGAATGAGGGCGGCATAAGGAGCCTATTTCCGTACTCGACAGTACCGCCGACGCCATTGGAGTTTGTCCATGCCATGCTTTGGAGGCTTGATGAGGAGAGCAGGCGGAAAGCTTATGCGGCGGGTTGAAAATGGAAACATCACACCTGTATTCGACCTGAAAGGAGTGTATACGCCGAGCCGCCCACGCGGACTTTTGAACCGTCAAGGCGTGCTTTGATTATCGACGGTCTGCCCATGCTCTCTCCCTGAATGAAGCGGACGGGGGAGGAGCCTGTTACGCCGTATTCGGAAAGGTAGTGGAACAGCGCGCCGTTGGAGGTTCCGGTCGCGCATTCTTCGGGAATAC
This sequence comes from uncultured Eubacteriales bacterium, assembly GCA_902787375.1. GTDB lineage: Bacteria > Bacillota > Clostridia > Christensenellales > CAG-138 > UBA3857. The sequence continues at coordinate 6,542 of CADAGD010000020.1, read as the reverse complement.
CGTAAAGCGGAGCAAAATTGCGGCAATGTGCGGCATATTCGTCATGGGCTATGCAGAACATGTGGACGCCTGTTACATCAAGTCTGCGGCTGATTTCCGATACGAGCGATTCGTTCTGCTTCGCAGCACTCAGCTCCTCCAAATCATTCACGGGGAGCATTATGTCGGTCAGTCCGACCGATACTGCTTTGGGAACAAGTCCGTTCACATCGGCTCTGTACGGAAGCTCGAATGCGGAATAAAGCTCGCGGCAGGTTTTATTATCAACCTCGAACAATGTTTCGGCACGCGCCATGTCGAGCCATACGGAGTCCTTTTCAACGGTCACGCGAATATCGCCCGCGGTTGTATGGACGAGCATTTCGCCCGTGCCGCCAGTGCCGCAAACTCCGCTGTCTCGCAGGAACGAGAATGAGGCGATTGTCGCGTGGCCGCAGAGTGCCGCCTCGCAAACAGGGGTGAAGTATTTTATTTCAAACTCCACGGGAGAGAGCTGCCGTATAAAAGCCGTTTCGGAGTGCTTAAGCTCCGATGCGATGCCTATGCAGGCGACGTCCGTCGGAAAAACATTGCTGCCGAGGAATATAACGCCCGCCGCGTTGCCGGACAGGGGACGATCGGTAAACGCTTCCATTATAGCCGCGTCAAAGCTTTTCTTATTGTCCATATCACTTATGAAATCACCTCACGCGGAGGGTATCCGCGTGAGGTGACGTTTTTTAAGCCTTTACAAGATTAGATCTCGGAGAGCTTCTTATAGTAGTCATACTTAGCCTTGGCTTCCTGCTCACTCCTTGCGAACAGCTCAGTTGCGAGTTCAGGGAACTGCTGCTTCAGAGCGGTATAACGGCCCTCGCCCATGAGGAACTCCTGATAGGAGCCGGTAGCGGGCTTGCTGTCGAGCTGGAAGGGGTTCTTGCCCTCGTCAGCCAGATCGGGGTTATACCTGTAAAGGGGCCAGTAACCGGCCTCAACAGCCTTCTTAGCCTCGGCCTGAGCCTTGCCCATGCCTGCCTTGATGGTGTGGTTGATGCAGGGTGCGTAAGCGATTATGAGGGACGGGCCATGATAAGCCTCGGCCTCGGCGATAGCCTTGACGAGCTGAGCGGGATTTGCGCCCATGCAGACCTTGGCGACGTATACATAGCCGTAGCTCATAGCCATGAGGCCCAGATCCTTCTTCTTGGTGCGCTTACCGGCAGCGGCAAACTTCGCAACGGAGCCGGTAGGAGTGGCCTTGGAGGACTGTCCGCCGGTGTTGGAGTAGACCTCGGTGTCGATAACGAGAACATTGACGTCCTCATCCTGAGCGAGAACGTGGTCAAGTCCGCCGTAACCGATGTCGTAAGCCCAACCGTCGCCGCCGAATATCCACTGGCTCTTCTTGACCATCAGGTCGCGGAGCTCATAGATTTCCTTAGTAATCTCATCGCAGTCGCAGCCGCAGTCCTTGCACTCGGTAACGAGCTTGAGGAGAGCCTCGGAGGCCTTCCTTGAACCCTCGGCGTCGTTCATGTTCTCAAGCCAATCATTGCAGATGGCCTTTGTTGCGTCGTCACAGCCTTCGCTGAGCTGACGAACGAGGTCGGCAAGCTTATTCCTGCGGTGAGAGGTTGCAAGGTTCATACCGAAACCGAACTCGGCGTTGTCCTCAAAGAGGGAGTTCGCCCAAGCGGGGCCATGACCCTTGGAGTTTACGGTGTAGGGAACGGTGGGAGCGGAACCGCCATAGATGGAGGAACAGCCCGTAGCGTTCGCAATGATCATCCTGTCGCCGAAGAGCTGGGTGATGAGCTTGATGTAGGGTGTCTCACCGCAGCCTGCGCAAGCACCGGAGAACTCGAAGAGGGGCTGCAGGAACTGGCTGCCCTTTACGGTGTTGCGCTTGATGTTGGCGGGAAGCTCAACTTCGGGAAGTGCAAGTGCGGCTTCCCAATTCTTGTGTTCGTTCTCGACGCACTCGCCCAGAGCGGTCATCTTGAGAGCCTTTGTCTTGGCGGGGCAGACGTCAACGCAGTTGCCGCAGCCTGTGCAGTCATAGGGGCTGACCTGAATGCGGAACTTCTTGCCGGGAATGCCTGTAGCTGCCTTTGTCTCAAAGGGAACCTCTGTGCCATCCTCAGCGAGGAAGGGACGGATGCAGGCGTGGGGACATACGAGGGAACACTGGTTGCACTGTATGCAGTTTTCGGGAATCCATGTGGGAACCTCAACGGCGATGCCGCGCTTCTCATACTTGGTTGTGCCTGTGGGAACGAAGCCGTCGGCAGCAAGCTTGGAAACGGGAAGCTCGTCGCCCTTCTGATCGAGGCAGGGCTTGATGAACTCGTTGAAGTAAGGATCGTCGGTGACGTGCATGGCGACAGCACCCTCTGTGGCGTTCGCCCATGCTTCGGGATACTTGACCTCTGTGATGCCGGTGATGCCGATGTCGATGGCGTTGTAGTTCTTCTGAACGACATCCTCACCCTTCTTCATGTAGCTCTTCTTGGCGGCAGCCTTCATGTAACCGATGGCTTCGTCAACGGGGATGACCTCAGCGAGCTTGAAGAAAGCGGACTGCATGATGGTGTTGATGCGATTGCCCATGCCGACCTTGCGGGCGAGGTCAATGGCGTCTATGTTATAGAAGCGGATGTGCTTCTTGGCAATGGCCTGCTTCATGGCTGCGGGAAGCTCGCGCTCCATGTCCTCAACCGTCCAAGCGGAGTTAAGAAGGAATACGCCGCCGTCCTTTAAAGGAGCAAGCATGTCATACTTTGTAACATAGCTGGGGTTGTGGCAGGCGACAAACTCAGCGGTGTCGATGAGATAGGGGCTCTGGATGGGGGTCTTGCCGAAGCGCAGATGGCTGATGGTCAGACCGCCGGACTTCTTGGAGTCATAAGCGAAATAGCCCTGAGCGTACATATCGGTGTGGTCGCCGATGATCTTGATGCTGTTCTTGTTCGCGCCAACGGTACCGTCGGAACCGAGACCGTAGAACAGGCAGCGAATGGTTCCTTCGGGAGCGGCGTCGATCTTCTCATTGACGGGAAGGCTTGTGAAGGAAACGTCGTCGTTGATGCCGACGGTGAAGTGGTTCTTGGGCTCTGCAAGCTTGAGGTTGTCATAAACAGCCTTAACCATGGAGGGGGTGAACTCCTTGGAGCCAAGACCGTACCTGCCGCCTACGCACTCAATGCCGGTTCTGCCCATCTCTGTGAGAGCGGTAACAACATCCTCGTAAAGGGGCTCGCCGAGACAGCCGGGCTCCTTAGTCCTGTCGAGAATGGCAAGACGCTTGCAGGAGGCGGGGATAGCGGCGACAAACTTATCGGCGGCAAAGGGCCTGTAAAGACGAACCTTTATAAGACCTACCTTCTCGCCGCGCTTATTCATGTAGTTGACGGCTTCCTCGGCGGCGTCGGCACCGCTGCCCATTATGACGAGAACACGCTCGGCATCGGGTGCGCCAACGTAATCGAAGAGGTGATAATGACGGCCTGTCAGCTCGCCGACCTTTTCCATGTAATACTCAACGGTTTCGGGAATCGTCGCGTACATGTTGTTGGCAGCCTCACGACCCTGGAAGTAGATATCGGGGTTCTGAGCTGTGCCGGCAAGGTGAGGATGCTCAGGATTCAGAGCGCGATCGCGGAAACGCTTGACAGCCTCGAAATCGCAGAGAGGACGCATATCCTCATAATCAATCTGCTCGATCTTCTGAACCTCGTGGGAGGTGCGGAAACCATCGAAGAAGTGTATGAAGGGGATGGAGGAGCGGATGGTGGCAAGATGTGTAACAAGAGCCAGATCCATGACTTCCTGAACGGAAGCGGAAGCAAGCATGGCGAAACCGGTCTGACGGCAGGCCATAACGTCGCTGTGATCGCCGAATATTGAAAGCGAATGAGCGGCAAGAGCGCGGGCGGAAACGTGGAAAACGCCGGGAAGCAGCTCACCGCTGATCTTGTACATATTGGGGATCATGAGAAGAAGACCCTGAGAGGCCGTGAATGTGGTCGTCAGAGCACCTGCCGCAAGGGAGCCGTGAACAGCACCCGCTGCGCCGCCCTCGGACTGCATCTCGGCGATGCGAACCTTCTGACCGAAGAGATTGGTGCGTCCGTTGGCTGCCCACTCATCGGCAACCTCAGCCATGGGGCTTGAAGGTGTGATGGGGTAGATCGCGGCTACATCGGAAAATGCGTATGCGACATGCGCGGCAGCGGTATTACCGTCAATGGTAACAGTCTTTGCCATAGAAGAATATCCTCCTGTTAATTATAAGAGTTTTTCCATAAGGCCCATTTTGAGCCATTATGGTTATTTATCAAATACAATTATAACTTTCCGCGCAAGGAAAAACAAGAAGGATTCCGCATATAATAAAGTATATTTTCCGCGAGTAATATATTTTGAGAAAACCCCACTTTTGGATAAAAAAGGTAGTGACAAACTCGAATTAATCTGTTATAATAAATAACCGTGCAAGCCAATGTAGCTCAGCTGGTAGAGCAGCGCATTCGTAATGCGCAGGTCCAGGGTTCGAATCCCTGCATTGGCTCCATTTTTTTGAATATTTTTTCCGGGGTGTAGCGCAGTTCGGTAGCGCGCCTGGTTCGGGACCAGGAGGTCGCGAGTTCAAATCTCGCCGCTCCGACCATCAAAAACGCCTCTTTTGTCTACCGGACAAAAGAGGCGTTTTTGAATGATGTTTGCCCTTGCGGGCAAATGATGTGTGCTTCGCGCATGATGCCGTGCTTCGCGCATGATGCCGCTTCGCTAATGATGTGTGCCTGCGGGCACATTAGGGCAAACATCGCATCATTGATCGCGCAGCGATCTGCATCATTTCGGAGCGCAGCGGAGAAGCATCATTGATAACCTCTGTTGTCCACTGGGGCTAGGGAGGTTTCTTCTTGCATTTGCGCTGTGAATATGATACTATCATTGCGTCAAACTGTATGGAAAAGGAGATTAGTATGGAACATACAACTTCGAAGAAAATCGATATTGTTAAATCAGACGCTGCAGTGAAGTATATCGACCAGATCGATTACTCGGATGCACCTTGGTTTTTTGACGTGGTTTATGAAAATGGCGAAGGTTTGTACGCGATCTGTCTTGCCGATACCGTCATAGGCTTTTCATATATAGAGGATGAACCCAAAGGTTTCTTATATGTTTATATTTTCCCGGCTTATCGGAACAAAGGGTATGGGAACATGGCGGTTACGGCCATGGAACAACAGATAAAGGCATCCCCTTTGATCCGCATTTTGACAACGTACCGCAGTGACTGTACGGCAGCGATCCGTCTTGCAGAGAAGCACGGATACGTTAAAAAGTATGTGTCCGCTCTGATGGAGTACCGGGGCGACAAGTTTCCCGAACGGGAACTGCCGATCCGGCACTACCGGGACGAAGATTATCCCGAAGCATTTGCGATGTACGCTGAAGCATTTCACGTCATGCGTCTGGGAACGGGATGGTTCCCGGATTCCGTAATCGCTCAGCCAAACGAGGAAGAACGAAAGTATTGGGCGGAACACGCGGATGACGGATACGTGTACTTGTCCGGGGATGAGATCGTCGGCCACGCAATGATCGACGGCAGCGAGCTGGATTTCGTATCGGTCAAGATCTCCCATCAGGGCAAGGGATTTGGACGCGCATTCGTTCAGTTTCTTGTAAACCGCATCATAGAGAAGGGCGAAGGCGTGCCCACTCTTTGGTGCGTGGTCGGCAACAACAAGGCCAGAACCCTGTATGATTCCCTCGGCTTTTTGGAGATATACAGCAGCGTTTTCGCTGCAAAACGGTTCGGTGATCGGTAGCCGGAACGGACAGCTTTTTGCAGAGCTGCCCGCAGGAATGTTTTTTAGGCGTTCTTTCTATGCTTTGGTATGCTTCGCGCATGATGCCGCTTCGCTAATGATGTGTGCCTGCGGGCACATTAGGGCAAACATCGCATCATTGATCGCGCAGCGATCTGCATCATTTCGGCGTCAGCCGAAACATCATCAGCCGCCAAAGGCGGTGGCATCATTGATTTGTCGCCAACTATATGTTACATTTTATGCATCTCCCAGAGGTGTTGTTATGAAAGAAGAGAATAAGCTTGCAGAACTGTCCATGGATTTTTCCGTTCAGATAATCAACCTTGTAAAAGACTTGAAGTCCAAACACGAATCCGTTATCTCCAATCAGATCGGACGTTCCGGTACTTCCATTGGCGCGAATATATACGGAGCCAACTATGCGCAGGGAAGGAAAGATTTCATTTCCAGGCTTGAGATCGCCCTCAAAGAGGCAAGTGAAACCGGTTATTGGCTGGAGCTGCTATATAAGACGAATTACATCGACGAGCACATGCTTTAAATTGACATCCCCACAATTGTTGCTGATTGTTAGTTTATCATCGTCTGTTTGAGTAAACGCTGATTAAATCAAACAAGCTCTGATAGTATTGATATTGCGACCAAAGGGAGCCGCGCGAGCGTGTAGTGTTAAGAAATCGCAACGGTGTTGCAATTTTAACGGAACGCCGAAGCAGC
>CADAGD010000019.1 GCA_902787375.1 uncultured Eubacteriales bacterium | reverse complement strand
CTGCTTCGGCGTTCCGTTAAAATCGCAACACTGTTGCGATTTCTTAACACTACACGCACGCGGCTCCCTTTGGTCGCAATATCAATACTATCAGAGCTTGTTTGATTTAATCAGCGTTTACTAAACAATTATTAACCGACGCTTCCTCAATCTATTTGATTTAAAAGCTATAGCTTTCAAAAAGCTCAACTGCCCCCTCCGTGTCCAGTTTTAGTTTACCAGTGCACCCGTTGGTCGCAGAATTATCACCTTAACACATTATAATCCATGCTCGGAACCGTTTCAAGTTCGTCTGAGGGTTGATTAGGTTCGTTTTGGGAAAAAAATTCTCAAAATAGTGACAATTAGGGTTGACATCGAATGGGGGTAATGTTAGAATAAGACTACCCTTACAATAGTGGGTAAAAGTCCAAATACATCATGTAAAAAAAGGCAAAGGAGGTGGGTAAGTTGATCGTCGGAAGATACCAGGTCGCGGTTGACGCGCAGGGCAGATTGATAGTACCTTCAGGCTGGCATCCCGATTTGGGCGACGGCGTAGTTGTAATACGCGACTTATCCGCATCCGGCGAGCATTTTCTCACCGCGCTGACAGCGCAGGCCTTTAACAGCATGATAGACGACTTTGCGCATAACCCGTCCACGGACAAGCGTTATGCCGACGCTTCAAGAAGCATACTTCAGTATGCCTGCAACTGCCGTTTCGATCAGAAACGCCGTATCAGCGTCGATTCCGACAATCTCAGCTATGCCGGCATAACCGGCAACGCGGTGCTGACCGCAAATATTCGCTCCAACAATCCGGTATTTGAGATCTGGGAGCCCTCCGCCCTCGACCGAAACAACAAGGCTTTCGATGAGAGACAGCTTCAGGAGGCGCTTGAGCGCAATGCCGAGGAAGTAAGGCAGATGCAATGACGGAAAGCTCGTACCATACGCCAATAATGCTTCAACAGGTGCTTGAGCTTATCAAGCCCGAAAGGTGCGCCATAACAGTTGACGGAACATTGGGCGGCGGCGGTCACAGCGAGGGTATATTGGAAAGACTGCCGCAGGGAGCGCATCATTTCGGTATCGACAGGGATTCCGACGCGATAGAAGCCGCGTCAAAGCGTCTTGAAGGATTTAAAAATTTTCATGCGATACATGGAAATTTCTTTGATATGAAGCAGCTTCTTCCTCTGAACGAATACGGAGCGAGCGGAGCCGACGGCATCCTCCTCGATCTGGGCGTAAGCTCTCATCAGTTGGACGACGGAAGCAGAGGCTTCTCATACGGCATCGACGCTCCCCTTGACATGAGGATGGACAGAAGCTCCCCTCTTTCGGCCCATGAGGTCGTAAACCGTTATCCCGAAAAAAGGCTCTATGAGATAATACGGGATTACGGCGAGGAGCGATTCGCCTCCCGCATAGCGCGGTTCATAGCCGCGGCAAGGGAGAAAGCACCCATCGAAACCACCGCCGAGCTTGCCGAGATAATCAAGTCGGCAATACCGGCAGCCAACAGGCGCGAAGGCCCTCATCCTGCAAGGCGAACCTTCCAAGCCATAAGGATAGAGGTCAATAGTGAACTCAGCGGGCTTGCAGAAGCGGTTAAGGACGCTGCAAGCCTTTTAAATCCCGAAGGAGTGCTTTGCGTTATCACATTCCACTCCCTTGAGGATCGAATAGTTAAAAATGTTTTTAAAGAGCTTAAAAATCCATGCACATGTCCGCCGTCGTCGCCCATATGTGTATGCGGCCGGAAGCCCATTGCGGATATACTGACCGGCAAACCCATCGTCGCGGACGAAAATGAGGTCATCCTCAATCCGAGAGCCCGAAGCGCGAAGCTCAGGGCAATCGTTAAAACTCATAACAATATGTGAGGTTGAATATTATGAGTATGCCTGAAGCTGCAAAAAGAAAGAACCTTGACGCCCTCCGAGTCTACGCCCCAAGCCGCGGCAACCTCGCCATCGAGAACGAGGCGCTGCCCTATACTCGCGTAGCGGAGCCTGCCACCAAGGTTGATATAAGGCATCGTCCCTTCATCGTGCCGAAGCCCGTTTCCGTGCCGAAGAAGACGATAGCCGAGCATATCAAGGACAATCATGTGTTCGCAAAGCTTACCGCGGTGCTTTGCGTATGCTTGGTCGCTCTTTCGCTGTTAGTCATGATTTCAGGCTACAATAGTATCTCGGCGGCTCAGAGGGAGATGAACGCCCTCACAAAGCGCGTTGCCGATATGGAGAGCATTGTCGAAAAGACCAATGTCGAATACCTCTTCTCCATTGACGTAAACTCCGCGCACGAAGCTGCCGGCTCCGCGGGAATGATCTATCCCATAAACGGAGGCTCCGGCAACTAAAGCCCCGAAACCCGGAGGTGTATTCATTTGGCGAATGAGCGTAAAACAAAGCGACGCTTTTCCATTTCATCAACCGCTTCAAAGCCTAAACGACCGTTGAAAGCGCGCCTGACGAACACGCTTTATGTGTATGGAGCCTTGTTTCTGATATTAGCTGTGTTCCTGTTCGTCATACAGGTCATAAAGGGGCCGTCAATACAGCGTTCCGCAATCAGTCAATGGACAAGGACGACTACCATTTCGGCATCGAGGGGCGAAATACTGGATTCCGACGGCAAGGTGCTTGCCACAAACGGAAACGTATTCAAGGTTGTACTCTGGCCCAAGCAGATGGCAAACAACGACCGTGAACGCATCGCGGCGGAGCTTTCACGGCTTCTGAATCTGGACTATACCAATGTCCTTAAACGCTGCACATCCACCCAGTATCAGGAGATAGTCCTCAAGCGTCAGATTGACGCCGCCACCCGTGACGCCGTAGATGCGTTAAAGCTCGGCGCGGGCGTCGGAACCGCCGTGGACAGCAAGCGTTACTACCCGATGGGAAGCCTGCTTTCTCAGGTATTGGGATTTACGAATGTTGACAATCAGGGTCAAGCCGGTCTGGAGCTGACTTTAAATGACAAGCTCACCGGCAAGGACGGAAAGCAAATCTCGGAAACCGACAATTCGGGAAATCTTCTCGCCTTCGGAACCAGCGAATACGTCGAGCCCACGGACGGCGACAGCGTATTCATAACATGCAACAGCGTCATAGAAAGCTATCTTGAGAAAGCACTCTCCGAGGCTGTTGAGATAAACAACGCCAAATCCGCTCAGGGAATTATAATGGACTGCAACTCCGGCGCGATACTCGCCATGTCATCACAGCCGAGCTACAATCCCAACAATCCTCCTCGAAACGATCTCACCCTGCTTTCCGAGCTTTCAAGGAACCGCATTGTGACGGACGTTTACGAACCCGGTTCCACATTCAAGATATTGACGCTCTCCGCCGCCATCGACGCGGGAGTCGCCGACCTTAACAACAGCTACTTCTGCGGAGGCAGCTACATGGTAAACGGCGAGGGCATCCATTGCTGGCGGCACGCCGGTCACGGCAGCCAGAATCTCACTCAGGCGGCTGAGAACAGCTGCAACTGCGCGTTCATGCAAATGGCTCTCTCGCTCGGCAAGGAAAAGCTTTATGATTACCTCTACGCATTCGGACTCGGCAAAAGCACCGAAAGCGGTCTGATAGGAGAGGCGAGCGGCATACTCACTCACGAAAAATATGTTACGGATAACGACCTTGCCCGAATAGGCTTCGGCCAGAGCGTAGCCGTAACTCCCATACAGCTCTGCACCGCTGTATGCGCCGCTGTAAACGGCGGCAATCTGTATCAACCGTACATTGTCGATCATATAGTGGATAGCGACGGCAATACGGTTTTCAAGGCAAACACCGCTCCGTTGCGTCGGGTAATATCCGAGGAATCCTCCGAAAAGGTGCGAGGAATACTCCAGTCGGTCGTTGACAACGGCACCGGACGCAACTGCAAGATAGAGGGCTACAACGTCGGCGGAAAAACCGGCACAGCTCAGAAATATGATTCCTATGGCAGAGTGGATCAGGGACGCTATATTTGCTCCTTTATAGGCTTCGCTCCCGCCGAGAATCCGAGGTTCGTATGCCTGATATTGGTTGACGAGCCGAAGGTCAGCTCGATATTCGGAAGCACGGTCGCCGCTCCCTTTGTCAAAAACGTGCTGGAGGACACCCTGCATTACAGCAGGATAGTTCCCTCCCACGAATCCGAAACCGTCAAGGTTCCCGACGTCGTGAACCTCAGCGCGGACGAAGCCGAGGAAAAGCTCAGCGAATGCGGACTTTTCGCCGTCTTCCAGTCAAAAGACGCCATAACGGCGCAGGTTCCCGCAGCGGGCGAAACCGTCGTGAAGGGCTCGGATGTTCTTCTCTATACGGGCAAAAACGTCGAGGAAGATGAGGACTTCCCCAAGCAGTATGTCAATGTTCCCGATCTCAAGGGCAAGACGCCGCTTGAAGCCTATAACGCCCTTGAAGCTCTCGGTCTGGTGCTTGAAACCGAGACCGACGATCCGTCGGGACGCGCTTATGCTCAAAACATATCCCCCGGCGCCGCTGTTGAAGTCGGCAGAAGTATAAAGGTGTACTTCCGCTTCAGCAAGAACGGAAATTAACGGCATCAAAGCGTTGCCCCACGGGCAGCGCTAAAGCCGTATTTATACCAAGGCGCGACGGCTTTTAACATTTTGCCGCGTCATGGCAATAAACAAATACCGTCCCAAGACGGTACAACCTCAAGAAAGGAGACCTTTGTTTTAAAGCAAGGGCAGCAAGGACAGTATGCTTCTTTCCAAGCTCATTGAAAACACCGGTTTTAAGCTCATCAACTCATCCGGTGACATTGAAATAAACCATATCGAGTATGATTCAAGGCGCGTCAAGGAGGGCGACATGTTCGCCTGTGTCGTCGGAACATTCAAGGACGGTCACGAATACGCCGAAAACGCATGCAGGAACGGTGCTTCCGCCCTCATAGTCGAGCGCGAGCTTCCGTTCAGCGTGCCGCAGATAATCGCTCCGAACTCAAGGCGAGCCATGGCGCAGCTTGCGGCAAAGCTCTATGATTATCCCGCAAAGCAGCTCAGGATAGTCGGCGTTACCGGAACCAACGGCAAGACCACGACCACATATATGATAAAGTCCATAGCCGAAAAATGCGGACTCAAGGTCGGTCTTATAGGCACTATCAGGAACATAATCGACAACCGCGTCATATCCACCCAGAGAACGACGCCGGAATCCACAGAGCTTCAGTGCATACTTCGTATGATGGCGGACGAGGGCGTTGATCTCGTTGTGATGGAGGTCAGCTCCCATTCCCTCGATCAGGAGCGCGTTTACGGTCTGAATTTCGAGGTTGCGGGCTTTACAAATCTCACGCAGGATCACCTTGACTATCACAAGACATTCGATAATTACCTTGCCGCGAAGAAGAAGCTCTTTGAGAGATGCGGTTATGCCGTTGTAAATGCCGATGACAGCTACTCGGCAAAGCTCCTTGAGGGTCTTGACGTTGAAAGAGCGACCTACGCCGTGCGTGAGCCTGCGGATATTTATGCCAACAACATAGAGATATGCGTCCGCGACGTCGAGTTTGATATGACGACGCCCCAGGGAAGCGCGCATATATCCGTACCCATTCCCGGACTTTTCAATGTTTTCAACGCAATGCTGGCGGCGGGCATATCCTTAAAGCTCGGTTTCCCGCTTGATAAGATAGCCGAAGGACTTGCGGACGTTTCCGGAGTGACCGGCAGAATGGAAGCTCTTGATACGACCGGGTTCCCGTTCTCCGTAATACTCGATTTTGCCCATACTCCCGACGGTATAATCAATCTTTTGACATCCGTCCGCGAGTTTGCCAAGGGCAGGGTCATGACGGTGTTCGGCTGCGGCGGCGACCGCGACCACGCGAAGCGTCCCCTCATGGGCGAGGCAGCGGGAAGGTATTCCGATTTCTGCGTTGTAACATCGGATAATCCCCGTACCGAGGATCCCATGTCCATAATAGGCAATGTCCTTGACGGTGTGAACAAGACCGCGGTCGAATACGTCGTTATTCAGAACCGCAGGGAAGCGATAAAGTACGCGCTTACCCACGCGAAGCCCAACGACGTCGTCGTGCTTGCCGGAAAGGGACACGAAACCTATCAGGAGATAAACAACGTCAAATACCCCTTTGATGAAAAGGTGGTAGTTGCCGAGCTGCTTGACAAGATGCGCAGGCAGTAAGCTTCCTCTCCCGTATAATCAACAAAAACCTTCTTAACAGCATTCGGAGGAACCAAAGATGCAGGACTTTATGCGAGTTATATTGGCATTTATAGTGGCGGCGGGCGCGGTAATGCTCATAGCCCCCTTCTTCATACCCATGCTTCACCGTTTGAAATACGGTCAGGTTGAGCGCGAGGAGGGCCCCCACGCTCATTCAGCCAAGGAGGGTACGCCGTCGATGGGCGGAGTTATGTTCATAATCGGAATCATAATAGCTTCGCTTGCGTTCTCCAAGTACAATATCGCTCTCTGGTATACCGTGCCGGCAATTATAATGATGGTCGGTTTCGGACTTGTAGGCTTCCTTGACGACTTTATAAAGGCTCGCAAGAAGCGAAACCTCGGCTTGAAGGGCTATCAGAAGATAATAGCTCAGTTCCTGCTCTCAGCGGCGGTCGCGGTATTCTCCTACAAATACATCGGCTCGGAGGTCTATTTCGCGGCGTTTGACTGCAGTGTGGATTTCGGCTGGTTCTACATTCCGCTCGTGATGTTTATGGTCATTGCGATAGTCAACTCCACGAACCTCACCGACGGGCTTGACGGGCTTGCCTCCGGCGTTACGCTCATCTACTCCGTCGCCATGGGCGTCATATTCCTCTATCTGGGCAAGGCATTCTCCCAGTCCTTTGCCGGCTCCCCCATATTCACGGCGGAAGCCGACGGCATGAGCTCAATGGCGGTATTCTCATTCGCCGTCGCGGGCGGCTGCATGGGCTTCCTGTCCAAGAACAGCTATCCCGCAAAGGTATTCATGGGCGATACCGGTTCCATGGCTCTCGGCGGCGCGATGTGCGCCATGGTGCTTTACTCAAGGCACATATTCCTTTTCCTGCTGATGGGCTGCTGCATAGTCGCATCCGCCGTCAGCGATGTTTTGCAGGTCGGCTCCTTCAAGCTCCGCCATGGAAAGAGGATATTCAAAATGGCTCCTCTCCACCATCACTTTGAGCTTCTGGGACATCCCGAAACCAAAATAGTGACAGGCTACATGATCGTGACCGCCATCGCGTGTCTGGTCGCGCTCATGCTGTTCATGTAAAACAGTTTATATTGACCGTTCGGATATCCGTTTGGGCGCCGCATTTCCTGTTGGCACTTGGTGCGCGTGACCGAGCGTGAGGTATGGTGAGAGCTTGCAGGCAAGGTGAAAAGCTTAAACCCCAAGGGCGCTTGCAAGAGGGAGGCTCTCCTTTTGCAAGCTCCCTGCCTTACCGAACGGTTCTTTTTATAAAAACCACCGCGCATATCGGCGCAGTATTCCCATAAATGGAGGTATATCATGGAAAAGAAGAAAACAGCTCTCATAGTCGGAATGGCAAAGAGCGGCGTGTCCTCCGCTAAGCTGCTTTACAATGCCGGTTATCATGTGATAATAAACGATTTGAAGCATGACATAGAAGGCCTTGAGGAAGCCTTATCCGGCATCGAATACGAAAACCGCCTTGGGATAGCTCCCGAAGCTCTGCTTGAGGGAGTTGACCTCATGGTTCTCTCCCCCGTCATACCCATATTCCGTCCGTTTGTCAAGACGGCAATCGCCAACGGCATAGAGGTGATAGGCGAGATAGAGCTCGGTTATCGCTATTGCAATCGCGGTACGCGCTTTGTCTGCATAGGCGGAACCAACGGCAAAACAACAACCACCGCTCTGACAGGCGAGATATTCCGCGCAAACGACGAGCTTTCCCGCGAGGGACACCGCACATTCGTCCTCGGCAACATCGGCATACCCATAACCGAACATGCGCTTGAGACCCGTGAAGGCGATACAGTGGTTGCCGAAACAGCCTCATTGCAGCTTGAAAGCATTGTGGACTTCCATGCAAATGCAGCGGGACTGCTCAATATAACCGAGGATCATATAAACCGTTTCGGCTCCATGGAGGCATACATCGCCGCCAAGATGCGCATGTTCGAGAACCAGACCGAGGACGACATTGCCGTCCTCAACGCCGACGATCCGATAGTCGCGTCCGCCAAGACCCGTGCCAAAAAGCTCTTCTTCTCAAGACTGCATGAGGTCGAAAACGGAGCTTTCGTACGCGACGGCATGATAGTGTTCCGCCGCGGCTGCATCGAGGTCGAGGTCATACCCGCCGATGAGCTGGGCATAATAGGCGGTCATAACCTCGAAAACGCCCTGTGCGCCGTCTGTCTCTCCCTCGGCATGGGCGTTCACGTCGAAGCTCTCAGAAAAGCCCTCCGTGAGTTCAAGGGCGTCGAGCATCGAATCGAGTTTACAAGAATATTGGACGGTGTAACCTATTATAATGATTCCAAGGGAACCAATCCCGAATCGACCATCAAGGCAATAGAGGCCATGAAGTATCCCACCATACTCCTGCTTGGCGCCGGAAACTATGACAAGCAGAGCGATTACCGTCCCGTGTTCCGTGCGGCAGCGGGCAAGGTCAAGGCGGTTGTTGTAAACGGCTCGAATACCGAGGCGATAATGAAGGCGGCCGTTGACGAGGGCTTTACCGAGATAGTTGCGGTCGGCGAGGACTTCCGTGAAATGATAATGACAGCCAAGAGCCTTGCCGCTCCCGGCGACGCAGTCCTACTCTCCCCCGCCTGCGCAAGCTGGGGCATGTTCAACGATTATGAGGAGCGCGGAAGGATATTCAAGGATATAGTTAATTCCCTTTAATATTTCGCGGAATGCCTTAAATAATCGGCATTCTCAAAAGGAGTCAGCATGGAAAGTGCCGTTACAGCTAAAAAAAGAAATAAGAAAATCGAATTGAAGCGGCACAGCTTTGACTTCCCGCTCTTTATAGGCGTCCTGACAATCTGTGCTTTCGGGCTTGTAATGATGTACTCCGCAAGCTACTATTACGGACTGACCAAATATGGCGACGGTGCGTATTTCATAAAGCGCCAGCTCATATTTGTCGCCATAGGCATGTTTGTGATGCTTGTCCTTTCAAACATAAAATACAGCGTATACCGAAACGGAACCGTAAACATACTCGCCTATTTCGGAGTTATGGGGCTGATATTCCTAACGCTGCTCTTTCCCCCGATAAATGAGGCCAGACGTTGGATTCCTCTCGGCTTTTTCAATCTTCAGCCGACGGAAATAGCCAAGTTTGTGCTTGTTATTACGCTTTCCAACATAATGAGCCGTAAGGTCAACATGCAGAATCTGATAGTCGGCATAGTCCCCACTCTGCTCATACTCCTCGGTTTTTCCCTGCCAACGGTCTTGCAGCCGAATTTTTCAATGGTTGTAATGTTCGCGTTAACCACATATCTTATGCTCTATCTCGGCGGCACGCTTCGCTCGCACAGGCTCCTGCTTGTTCTGCTCGGAGCGGCGGCAATAGTTGTTCTTATAATGATACAGGGCTACCGACTGAACAGGATATCGACATTTATAAATCCCGAAGCCGATCCCACCGGCTCAGGCTATCAGGGAATGCAGTCAAGAATCGCGCTCGGAAACGGCGGCTTCTTCGGTACGGGACTTAATTTCAGCCGTCAAAAGCTGCTGTTCCTCCCCGAAAGGGAGAACGACTATA
Organism: uncultured Eubacteriales bacterium; assembly: GCA_902787375.1. Classification (GTDB taxonomy): domain Bacteria; phylum Bacillota; class Clostridia; order Christensenellales; family CAG-138; genus UBA3857. Next base: position 20,919 of record CADAGD010000019.1, on the reverse strand, counting down.
TACTCTCCATAATAGGCGAGGAGCTTGGCTTTCTCGGAGTAATCATACTCCTTGCCGGATACTTCTTCATAATCTATCGCGGCATAACCATAGCTCTGCGCTGCCCCGACAAGTTCGGAAGGCTTCTTGCGGGAGGTATAACAGGCGTTTTTGCCATACAGGTCATTATAAACGTCGGCGTCGCATCGGGAGCCCTGCCCTCCACAGGTCAGACGCTTCCGCTCATAAGCTATGGCGGAACATCCATGATAGTATTCCTTGCCGCGCTCGGAATACTGCTCAACATCTCACGCTTTACAGAGGTAGAAACCAAAAATGCAAGACGGAACGAAAAATAGGAATGTCAACGAAAGCAGCTCCAAAGCAAAGCGCACAAACGCCTTGCAGACTTCATCGCGTCCCAAGCAGGGCGCATCTGCGGCAAACAACAAGCATTCTCGTTCCGAAAAAACAGCCGATAGCAAAACAGATAAAGAGCTTTTGGTTCCCACGATAAGAGGCTCCGCCCCCGACGCTGCCTCCAAGCCCATCATCAGGAATCACAACACTCAGCTCAAGGCTGCAAAGCAAAAGAAAAAAAAGACGTATGTCGTCAATAAGGCTCCAAAGCCCAACAGCGTTTCAAACCACAACCGCCCCAAACAGCCTATTAAAAAAAGCACCGTTATAAAGGCGGCTCTTGCTTCGCTCATGCTCGTATTGATATGCACGGTCGCCGTTCTTTACTTCGTCTGCAACGTAACGACCATATCTGTCAAGGGCAACTCCATGTTCTCCGAAAATGAAATAGTGAATCTTTCCGGGCTTTTTACCGGGAAGAATCTGTTCTTATATGACCTCAAGGCCGCAAAAAAAGCCGTCGAAAGCAATCCTTATATAAGCTGCGAGTCCATAAAGCGCATATTCCCCCATGAGCTTTGCATTGAGATAACGGAGCATGACGAATATGCCGCCATAGTCTCCTCCGGCGGTGTTTACTGTATTATCGACCGCGAGGGAACCGTGCTGGACGTCGGACGCCGTCAAAGCATAGACGGTCTTATAGCGGTATACGGACTCGGCTCAATGGGCTTCACGACGGGTTCCGCAATAAACTCGGACAAGACCAAGCTGCGCCCATACACCCTCGTCGAGATAATCGACGCGCTTGGGGAGCGCAATGATTCGATAAAATCCATTGATCTTTCCAATTCGGCAAGTCTAAAAATCGTCACGACCGACGGCGTTACCGTAATGCTCGGTGATTCCATACACATTGAGGACAAGATAAACTGCATGTTCAACGCCATTAAAAAGGCGGATCAGGACAAGCTTGACGGCGCGCTCATATACATAAACTCCAACGGCACAGCCGACATAAGCTATCACACTCCCACGCCTGCGGAGCCGGATAAGACGGATGAACCGGATGTATCGGACGAGCCTGTTTCGACCGAAAACCCCGACGACGCGGAAAGCTCCGATGAGCCCGATGTATCCCTCGTTTCCGACAGTCCGTCGGATTGATACATAAAAAGTATTTTGTCGGTGAATAACGCTTGCAAGCGCGCAATAAAGGTAAAATAAAATTGGATATTCTCAGTATTGGGCTTGCGCATAATATCGCTATTGTGCTATAATTAATCGATATACAGTTAAAAATCTGTTTTTGCGTTCCGTACATGCGGAACGCCCTGAATCAAATAATTCGGAGGGCATAACATGCGTCATTGTGCCATTCTTGATATAGGAAGCACCAAGGTCGTCTGCATGATCGTGAGTGCCGAATCTGACGGAGCAATAATAGTACACGGTACGGGCATACGGGAGTATTCCGGATATAAACTCGGCGGACTGCCGAACAAAAGGGAATTGGCAAAGACCATATCCGGTGCTGTGGATGCTGCCGAGCGTGCATCAAAGCTTCGCATCAAGAATATATGTGTAGGAGTTCCGGCTCCGTTTTTGAAGGTAGTAAACTCAAAGGGAACTGCCGAACCCGCTTCAAAGAACAGAAGGGTTCAGGCTTCCGACGTTGAATATTTGATGGACAGCTCATTCTCATTCGAGCAGCCATCGGGCTATTCGCTGATACACTCAACACCTGTTACATATTTTGCTGACGGAACCCCCATTTCGGGTTCACCCATAGGACTTCCGTGTACAACGCTCACGGCTGACATCAGCCATTGCTATGTTGACAGCGATTTTACAAAGGCTGTCGATTACGCTCTCAGTAGTCTCGGAATTACCGCCGACTCCTATATCTCCACCGCGCTGGCCGAAACCTGTTTCACCGTCCCGGAGGATATAAGGACGGGTTCGGTATTCATGGTGGACTGCGGCGGTACACATACGGACGTCACCCTTGTCAGGGGCAACGCCATAGTCGCTTCCGACTCCATAGGCGTTGGCGGAAAGCATTTTACAAGCGATCTGTGCTACGGACTGCGCCTGCCTGAGGGCGTAGCCGACGGCCTAAAGAAAAACTATGTGTTCTCCCTCGATTACGGCAATACCTGTGAGAGGGTAAGAATACCCGGCGAAGGTATTTTCGACATCGAGCATTCCTACATCCAGTTAATACTCGAATCCCGTGCGGACGAGCTGTGTGAAATATTATCCGAGAAGCTCGACGCGCTTACCGACAGAAGCATTCCCGTATGGCTTGTGGGTTCGGGGCTTGCGCTTATGCGCGGCGCCAAGGACTTCGTTTCGGAAAGGCTTGGCCGCAAGGTTGCCATTTCCATGCCGACCGTCAGCCGCAACAGCTCTTTAAGCTACGCGGCGGCATTCGGACTTGCCGAGTTCGCGCTTTTCCGCACAGGTCGTTCGAGCGCGATAAGGAAGACCGAAAGGTATCTCAGGCGTACATTCGACTGGAGAACATAACCATTAAACATTCAGCCACGGAGGAAACTAATTATGGCATTTGATTTTGAATTAGATAAGGAGTCCGGCAATCTTGCCCAGCTCAAGGTAATCGGCGTCGGCGGAGCCGGCGGAAACGCCGTCAACCGCATGATCGAGGCCGGAGTTGACAATGTTGAGTTCATATCCATAAACACGGATAAGCAGGCGTTGAATAACTCCAAGGCGGACATAAAGCTTCAGATAGGCGAAAAGGTCACAAAGGGACTCGGCGCGGGAGCCAAGCCCGAAAGGGGTCAGTCCGCCGCTGAGGAAAACATCGAGGAGATATCCGAGCTGATGCGCGGCGCGGATCTTGTGTTCATAACCGCCGGCATGGGCGGCGGAACCGGCACAGGCGCGGCTCCCGTGGTTGCAAAGGCCGCCAAGGATCAGGGCATCCTCACATTCGGCGTCGTTACGAAGCCCTTCTTCTTCGAGGGACGTTCCCGTATGAAGAACGCCATGAACGGTATAGACAAGCTGCGTGGAGCGGTTGACGCCCTCATAGTAATTCCGAACGACCGTGTACTCAAGGTCGCCGGCGATATGCCCGCGAACGACGCTTTCAAGGTCGCGGACGACATACTCCGTCAGGGCGTACAGGGCATCTCCGACGTAATAACCAAGCCCTCCCTCATCAACTGTGACTTTGAGGATATACGCACCATAATGCAGAACAGCGGCATGGCGCACATGGGCATCGGAGTCGCCAAGGGCGACAAGGGCTGCATAGAGGCGGTCAAGCAGGCCGTCGAAAGCCCGCTTCTTGAAACCACCATCGACGGCGCAAAGGGTGTTCTCATCCACATCGTCGGCGGCAACCAGTTCACACTCAATGAGTTCAATGAGGGCTGTATGCCCGTTCAGGAGGTAGTCGATCCCGACGCCATCATAATCGTCGCCATGAGCAATGACGAGGATATGGGCGATACCGTAAGGGCTACCGTAATCGCCACGGGATTCGGCTGGGGCGAATACGATCTCAGCGGTCAGGCTCCCGCAGCGGCTCCCAAGCCCGCGGAGGACAAGCCGACAGTTGACGAACCCAAGCAATCGTCATTTACAGCCCCCTCATTCAATGCGCCGACTTATACCGCTCCCTCATACAAGGAGCCTGAGCAGCCCGCTTACAACGCTCCCGCCTATAAGGAGCCGGAACAGCCCGTTTATACTCCCGTTCACAGGGAGCCGGAGCAGAACGCTTATACCTCCCCCATCCGCAGGGAGCCTGAGCAGCCCGCTTACACCCCTTCCGCATACAGGAAGCCGGCACAGCCCGTTTACGACGAGCCCTCCGAGCCTGCTTACAGAAGGCCTTCCAGCATTGTCGAGAGGGAAACCGAATCCGTATCCGACCACAAGGTAGGCTATGAACGTCCCCGCAATTTCAGGGGCTATGAGCGCAGCGACACGGTCGAAGCCGATACCACCTCCCCCGTGACGAACGCACCCGAAAGACCCGTCGGCAGCTATAAGCCGAGGTATACAGCCGAGGATGAGATTCGCTCAACCGAAACCTCCGACATCCGCGGAACAAGGCGCGATGTGAACGAGCCTCCTTATTATGCCGAGCAGCCCAAGGAAAAGCCCATCCCCCGCCGTCCCATAAACGAGGACAACAGCTCCGACGACGAGGGCGGCTATAACCCCCGCGGCGGTCTTGAGGTTCCCTCATTCCTCCGTCATAAGAATAAGAAGGGCAAGCGTTAATTCGCTTAACATGCAAAATCGCAAGCTCCCGTCAGGCAGAAACGCCCGATGGGAGCTTTTGTATCGTCTTGGAGAATAATATATTTAAAATATATGTTGACTTATTCATATGAATGGTTTATCATATGAATGATGATTCATGCGTATTATTTGCGGAAAGGAAGATTATAATGCCACATAAGCACGATCATTCAGAGGTTATAAAGAAGGTAAGCGAGCTTCTGCCGTCCGATGAGCTTTTATGTGATTTGGGCGATCTGTTCAAAATATTCGGGGATACCACTCGCATAAAGATACTCTACTCCCTCTTTGAGTCCGAGCTGTGCGTATGCGCCATATCGGAGCTTTTAAGCATGGAGCAGTCGGCAATATCGCACCAGTTGAAGATATTGAAGGACGCCAAGCTTGTGGGCTGCCGAAAAAGCGGCAGGACGAACATATACTATCTGGCTGACGAGCATGTGCGGTCGATAATCTATCAGGGATTTGAGCATCTGACCGAGGGTTCCGCGGCGGAGCCGACGGACAAATAATGGAATTAGGAGGTTTTAACTATGAAAAAGACATTTGCTCTTGAAGACCTTGACTGCGCCAACTGCGCCGCCAAGATGGAGGCAGGCATAAAAAAGCTTGACGGCGTAAGGGACGCCTCTGTAAGCTTCATTACACAGAAGATGACGATAGACGCCGACGACGGCGCAGACTTTGACGCGCTTATGAAAAAGGTAGTCAAGCTTTGCAAGAAGGTGGAGCCGGATTGCGTTATAAAGCTGTAAGGCGGTCAGCGTAATCGGCAAGGAATTCACAATGACTCGTAAACAAAAAAAGAATCTGATACGAATTATTATTTCGGTGCCGCTTCTTATCGCGGCACTTGTATTAAGGCATGTACTTCGGCTTCCCTCATGGGCGGAAGTGCTTCTTTTCATGCCTGCCTATATGACCGTCGGCATTGACATACTCATAAAGGCGTTTAAGAACATAATAAACGGGCAGGTTTTTGATGAAAACCTTCTCATGTCCATAGCGACTATAGGCGCATTCGCAATAGGCGAATATCCCGAAGCGGCGGCTGTAATGCTCCTCTACCAGATAGGCGAGCTGTTCCAGAGCATTGCCGTCGGCAGGAGCCGCAGATCAATAGCCGCTCTGATGGACATAAGACCGGATCACGCGAATGTTCTGCGAGGCACGGAGGAATGCGTATCCCCCGACGAGGTGGATATAGGCGAGATAATCATTATCCGCAGCGGAGAGCGGATACCGCTTGACGGAGTAATAATCGAAGGCTCCACGACCCTCGACACCGCCGCGCTCACGGGAGAGTCCATGCCCCGTGAATGCGGTGAGGGCGAGAATGTGATAAGCGGCACGGTCAATATAGGCTCGGTCATAAAGGTCAGAACTACAAGCAGATATGAGAACAGCACCGTGGCAAGGATACTTGAGCTTGTTGAAAACGCCTCCTCAAAGAAGGCGGTAACGGAGAACTTCATCACCAAATTCGCAAGGTTCTATACTCCGACGGTCGTCATATCCGCAATGCTCCTTGCCGTGATACCCCCTCTGCTGTTTGGAGCCGAATGGACGGAATGGATACGCCGCGCACTCATATTCCTTATCGTTTCCTGTCCCTGTGCGCTCGTCATATCGGTTCCTCTGACGTTCTTCTGCGGCATGGGCGGGGCGTCCAAATCGGGAATACTTGTGAAGGGCTCGACATTCATCGAAGCGTTAGCGCATACCGAAACCATCGTATTTGACAAGACGGGAACGCTCACATCAGGCAGCTTCAATGTCTCAGCCGTACACACAAACGGAATGACCGAAGCGGAGCTTCTTGACATAGCCGCGCTTGCCGAAAGCTTTTCCAATCACCCCATTGCCCAATCCATAGTCCGCGCTCACAGCGGGCATATATCCCCGGAGCGGGTTTCCGACGTCAAGGAGCTTGCGGGATTCGGTATAAGCGCGTTAATCGACGGCTCAAGAATATTCGCGGGCAGCGAAAAGCTCATGGAGAGCATCGGCGTCATCCCGATATGCCACGACGGATGCGCGGAATGCTGCTCCGGCACATGCGTGCATATAGCGTCCGAAAGCTCATATCTCGGACACATACTCATATCCGACGAAATAAAGCGCGGCTCACACGAAGCCATAGAGCGGCTCAGGAGCATGGGCATAAGGACTGTCATGCTGACAGGGGATTCACAAGCCGTCGGCACGGCTGTCGGAAGCGCGTTGGGCATTGACGACATACACTCCGAGCTTCTGCCCAACGATAAGGTGGATATGGTCGAATCCATGCTTGATACGCATGAAAAGCGCAGGCTGGTATTTGTGGGCGACGGAATAAACGACGCTCCCGCGCTCGGCAGAGCCGATGTCGGAATAGCCATGGGCGCCCTCGGCTCAGACGCCGCAATAGAGGCTGCCGACGTGGTTCTTACGGACGACGACCCCGCCAAGATTCCCACAGCGGTCAATATCGCCAAGCGCACCATGCGCATCGTGTGGCAGAACATAGTATTTGCCCTTGCCATAAAGCTTGCGGTTCTGGTACTCGGCGCACTTGGATATGCCGATATGTGGATATCCGTATTCGCCGACGTCGGCGTTTCGGTGCTTGCCATACTGAATGCCGTTCGTGCGGCAAGACGCATATGAATATTTCGGCTGAAAGTCTGTTTGACTTTTTCGGTGGCAAAAAGCTCAAGAAATACTTGGTTTTTTCGATAGCATCATTGTTTCCGCCCAAAATGAACGCCAAGGAAAGCGGAATTTGTCGGTATGCTAAAGCGCGGCACAGCATTCGAGCTGTACCGCGCTTTGTTATTTACTCATTATTTTATAACGTCGCAGCGCATATAGGGTCTTAACACCTCAGGAACAGTTACGGAGCCGTCCTCGTTCTGGTAGTTTTCGAGTATGGCGGCTACGGTGCGTCCTATGGCAACGCCCGATCCGTTGAGCGTATGGACAAATTCGGGCTTGGACTTTCTATCCCTGCGGAAGCGTATCTGCGCCCTGCGTGCCTGGAAGTCCTCAAAATTGGAGCAGGAGGAAATCTCGACATACCTGCCATAGCTCGGCATCCAGACCTCTATATCATAGGTCTTGGCAGATGAGAAGCCTATATCGCCCGTGGAAAGGCAGACGACGCGGTACGGAAGTCCAAGTCCCTGCAATACCTTTTCGGCGTCGTTCGTGAGCTTTTCAAGCTCCTCATAGCTGTCCTCAGGCTTTGTGAACTTGACAAGCTCCACCTTGTTGAACTGATGCTGGCGAATAAGGCCCCTTGTGTCGCGTCCCGCGGAACCCGCCTCGGAGCGGAAGCACGCGCTGTAAGCGCAATACTTTATGGGCAGGCTTTCGCCTTCGAGTATGTCCCCCCTGTGAAGATTCGTCACGGGAACCTCCGCCGTGGGAATCAGGAAATAATCCGTTCCCGCAACCTTAAAGGCGTCCTCCTCGAATTTCGGGAGCTGACCCGTTCCCGTCATTGAGGCACGGTTCACCATGTAGGGCGGAAGTATCTCGGTATAGCCGTTTTCGGTGTGGACGTCGAGGAAATAGCTGATTATGGCACGCTCAAGCCTTGCTCCGAGCGAGCGGTAAACGGTAAACCTTGCTCCCGTGATCTTGCCCGCCGACGCGAAGTCGAGTATGCCGAGTCCCTCGCCCAAATCCCAATGCGCTTTCGGCTCAAAGCCGAACTCGCGGGGAGTACCGACGCGGCGAATCTCAACATTCTCCTTATCGTCCGCTCCTTCAGGAACCGATTCGTGGGGAATATTCGGAACCGCAAGAAGCATCTCCTCCAGCCTTGTATCAAGCTCGGAGACCTGTCCGTCAAGCTCCTTTATGCTGTCCGCGACCTGCTTCATGCGCGCAAGCTTCTCGGTCACATCCTCCCCGTTCTTCTTCAGAACGGGTATCTCGGCGGAAACGGCGTTGCGCTCAGCCTTCAACGCTTCAACCTCCTGAAGCAGCACACGCCTCTTCTCATCGGTCGCAAGCAGCTCGGTCACATCCGCGCCCTTGTTGCGGCGTTTGCGCATTGCCTCGACAAGTTCCTCCGGATTACGACGTATTCTTTTGATATCTAACATAAGTCTTCTCCTTATTTAAAGCTTGGTAGACAATGATTAACTCCCCTTCTGAAAAGTGTCGGATTAAAAGCATATAGTTTTCAATCAATCTCAACTGCTCTACCACGCTGTTTTTCAATAATTACACGTATATACCTCGCAGGGGCGATGCCTTTTTATTTACTCCGCGCTTCTTCCGCAGCACTTCTTATACTTCTTGCCGCTTCCGCACGGGCATGGATCATTCGGCCCTATCTTGCCGCCGACCTTCTTGGGCTTGGGCTTGCTGTCCCCCATAGGCGTTATGGGCTTGGCGACCTGCTCGCGCTTTATGGGCTGAGCGTTTCGGCGCAGCACCGTGTGATAAATGCGCCTTGCGGTATCGTCCCTTATCTGGGCGACCATCTCATCGAACATATCAAAGCCCTCGTTGCGGTATTCGATGACGGGGTCTTTGGAACCCATTGCGCGAAGACCTATGCCCTGCCTGAGCTGATCCATGGCGTCGATATGATCCATCCATCTCTCATCGACCGAGCGGAGAAGCATTACCCTCTCGACCTCGCGCATATCGACCTCATGCTCCGCGAACTCCTGCTCCTTAGCGGAATAGACGGCGTCGGCAGCCTTATGGATTATCTCCTTGAGCGACGCGCTGTCCTTTGTGCTGAGCGCGGAATTGGGAATCTCAACGCCCAGAAGCTCATGCAGCGAATGCGAAAGTCCGCCCAAATCCCAGTTTTCCGCCTTTTCGGATGCGGGACAATAAAGATCAACGCGGCTGTCTATTGCCTCGTCTATCATCTTCTCGACGGAATCATGCACATCGTTGCCCATCAAAACCTGACGTCTTTGACCGTAGATTATCTCACGCATACGGTTCATAACGTCGTCGTACTGCAAAACATTCTTACGAATATCGAAGTTGTGGCTCTCGACGCGCTTCTGAGCGGTTTCTATATTGCGGCTGAATATCTTGAAATTGAAATTGATATCCTCTCCGCCGGACAGTCTGTCCAGCAGACCGTTCATCCTGTCCGCGCCGAATCTGCGCATCAGGTCGTCCTCCATGGAAACATAGAAGCATGTGGTTCCCGGATCGCCCTGACGACCGGCTCTGCCTCGGAGCTGATTGTCGATACGCCTTGATTCGTGACGCTCCGTACCTATTATGTACAGACCGCCCGCGGCGACGACCTTCTCATGCTCATCGTCCGTAACCGCTTTATACTTCTTATTAAGCTCGTTGTAGACCTTCCTCGCTTCCAAAATCTGTTCGTCGTCGGTCTCCTGATGGCTCGTCGCCGCCTCTATCATCTCATCATCGTAGCCGTCGTTGCGCATGGAGCGGCGGGCAAGGAAATCAGGGTTGCCGCCCAGCATTATGTCCGTTCCACGGCCCGCCATGTTGGTGGCTATCGTGACATTGCCGAGCTTGCCTGCCTGAGCGACAATCTCCGCCTCACGCGCATGCTGCTTGGCGTTCAGAACCTCATGCTTGATGCCGCGCTTTTTGAGCATTTCCGACAGCATTTCACTCTTTTCGACCGATATTGTACCGACAAGCAACGGCTGACCCGTTGAGTTTACCTCAATTATCTTCTCCACTACAGCACGGAATTTTGCGGCCTCATTTACGAATATCTCGTCGTTGAGGTCAATTCGCTTCATCGGCTTATTGGTGGGTATCTCGACAACGTCCAGATCATATATGCCCTGGAACTCGTCCTCCTCGGTCTTGGCTGTACCGGTCATTCCGGCAAGCTTTGTGAACATGCGGAAGTAATTCTGATATGTAATGGTGGCGACGGTACGGTTCTCATTCTGAACCTTAACGCCCTCCTTTGCCTCCAACGCCTGATGAAGACCGTCCGAGTATCTTCTGCCGTGCATTATGCGTCCGGTGAACTCGTCAACTATCAGAACCTCGCCGTCATTTACTATATAATCCTTATCCCTTGTAAACAGCGCGTTTGCCTTGAGTGCCTGAATGATATAATGATTCAGCTCGGAATTGTCGGAGGCGGAAATATCGTCTATATTGAAATACTCCTCCGCCTTGCGCATGCCCTGCTCGGTGAGCGCGACGGTTCGTGCCTTGATATCGCACATATAATCGCCACTCTCCTCCTGAACCTCGCCGCGCATAAGCTCCGCCTTGGACTTCTTCTCAACATCCGCGCCTCTCTCCAGGCGCCTTACGAACCTGTCGGCTCTTACATACATATCGGTGGACTTGTCGCCCCTTCCCGATATAATAAGAGGAGTCCTCGCCTCGTCAATGAGTATCGAGTCAACCTCATCGACTATCGCGTAATTGAGCTTGCGCTGAACAAGGCTCGTATTATAGACCGCCATGTTATCGCGCAGATAGTCAAAGCCGAACTCGGTATTCGTACCGTATGTTATATCGCTGTTATAGGCTTCGCGGCGTTCGTCGGCGTCCAGCTCATGGACTATGCAGCCGACCGAAAGTCCGAGGAACCTGTAAATCTTTCCCATCCAGCTCGCGTCCCTGGAGGCAAGGTAATCGTTGACCGTTACAACATGCACGCCCTCTCCGGGAAGCGCGTTCAGGTATGCCGCAAGCGTTGCGACAAGCGTCTTTCCTTCGCCCGTCTTCATCTCGGCTATGCGGCCCTGATGCAGCACTATGCCGCCTATGAGCTGTACGTCGTAATGACGCATCGCAATCGTTCTTACAGCCGCCTCACGCACGACGGCAAACGCCTCCGGAAGAATATCATCCAGCGTTTCGCCCTTTTTCAGCCTGTCGCGGAACTCCTGCGTTTTGCCGCGAAGCTGCGCGTCCGAAAGCTCCTTCATGGAGGGCTCAAGCGCGTTGATCCTCTTAACGAGCGGCATCATCTTCTTAACCTGCTGCTCAGAGGTTCTTCCGAGCATCTTATCTATCAAACCCATTCTGTTATATCTGCCTTTCACATGCCTTGGGAAAGCGTAACCTCCCGACATGATTTATTGTTATAATGGAGGTGAACCCTCCTTCGGTTTTTATAAAAGCACCAGCGACGCAATGCCGAAATAAACAAGCAGCGACACGGCGTCAACTATTGTGGTTATCATGGGGCTTGCCATGAGCGCGGGATCGAGATTCGCCTTATTGGCGAGCATCGGGAGCGTGCATCCGACGAATTTGGCGCATATGACCGCAAGCACGAGTGTGAGCGATACGACGCCCGCTATGAGGTATATGCTCTGTCCTGCGTCCACGCTGTACATGCCGATATAATAGCATATAATTATCCTGAGGAAATTAACCGCCGCAACGCACAGACCGACTATAATGCTGACGCGAAACTCCTTCCATATGACCTTGAATATGTTGGAGAATTTAACCTCGCCCAGAACAAGCGCACGAATAACCGATACCGAAGCCTGGGAGCCGGCGTTTCCGCTTGTGTCCATGAGCATGGGTATGAACGACGTCAATATGGCGACCGCCGTCAGCATACTCTCGAACTTGGTTATAATAAGTCCCGTGAATGTAGCCGAAACCATGAGAATGAGGAGCCATACAACGCGCTTTCCCGCAAGCTTGAAAACACCTGTTGACATATAGCTGTCTTCGATTGGAGCCATAGCAGCCATCTTATATATATCCTCGGTATTCTCGTCCTCTATGACGTCAACAACGTCGTCAATGGTTATAAGACCCACAAGCCGCTGCTCCCTGTCAACGACGGGCATACTCACAACGTCGTATTTTTTAAACCTCTCCGCGACGTCTGCCTGATCGTCAAGCGTGAAGGCATATATGACGTCATCGTCCATTATGTCGCTGATGAGCATATCATCAGCCGACGCAAGCACGTCCTTCATGGACACGACGCCCGAAAGATGCCTTGAATCATCCGTGACGAAAGCATAAGTTATAGACGCCAGCTCCGAACAGTTCTTCCTTACATAGTCTATAGCCGCCTCGACCGTCCATTCGCTCTTGAACCTCAAAAGCTCGGTAGTCATAAGGCTTCCCGCCGAGTATTCGGGATACTTCAAAAGCTGATTTATTGCCTTCCTCGTTTCGGGATCAGCAGTTGACAGCACGCGCTTTACGATGTTTGCCGGCATCTCCTCGGTAAAATCGACGGCGTCATCGACGAACATATCGTTGATGATCGACGCAAGCTCCCTGTCGCTTATGCCGTTGACTATCCTCTGCTGCTCGTTTGGCTCAAGATACGCGAACACCTCCGCCGCCTGCTCCTTTGGCAGAAGCCTGAACACGACGAGAAGCGACTTATCGTCCTCTATCTCGCTCATCTGCTCGGCTATGTCGGCAGGATTGATGTCCATCAGCACATTCCTCAGATCGCCGAAGGAATGGCTCTCGACAAGACTCAGTATTTCATGCAACTCCCCATTTTTTGCCTCCTGTATGACGGTGAACCACTCACCCAATTTAACGCTCTATTATTATAAATGTCACATAGCAAATTGTCAATAAAAACACTCAATATCATGCCGTGATTTGATAAACGCCTTTTTGCATTGAATCCCCAAAGTAAGCTCCATTGCGGAATTTCATGCGGAATCTACCGCGGGAAGCCCGAAGGAGAAACACAAAGCCGTTACCGCTGAATATCAAACATGGACATAAGCTTTCCGAACGTATCCTGTCCGTCAAGACAGATGTCGGTCAAAAAGCCCTTTTCGTTCTCCCATTCGGCAAGAGAGGTCTTGTTTAGCCCTTTCTCGTTCAACTTATTAAGCGGTTCCGAATACCATCATGTTCACTCTCTCTTTACTTATCATAACCGGTTTTGAGAAAAAGGTAAAGGTCTGTCCTCTGCCAAGTAAAGCTTTCCATGCGGCAAGGGTAGGTAAAATCACTGCGAATCGCGTCGGCGGACAGCGATCCATTGGTGTGTACAAAAAAGCAGCTTTCGACTAAAAAGCTGTGTTGATAACATAGGAGCAAACGAGAAATCAATGAATGGGGTCTTAAGAGTGACATTAGAGAATCTATAGTTCTTAAAGTATTTAATCATTTTTACAAAACAACTAAACAATCTATTCATACGCATCCTCCTTCCTGTGACACATTTTTTCTCGTTTGCGACTGTCCTAGTGAACCCTATTTGGTCTGGTAGACTGGGAAGGAGAAGCCATCAGCCCAAAATTATTATATCACAATGATGTAAAGAGGCAAGATGGGAGAATAAAAAAGCTTTGGATTGTGTTTTCTGACAAAAATATACGTCGGGATTCGGATTATCCGCATCCCGACGCCGATTTACGCTGCCAAGTGAAAATCAATCCATGCGCTGCCGCTTGTGAATCAATGTGTCTTTATGCCGATATTCAACGGGCGGCTCTTAGCATTTTGCCACAGCCTTATGGAAAATCTTTTTGCCCTTCTTGATCTTGACACCCTCCATAAAGCGTGCGCTCTCTATAACGGTTCCTATATCGGTTATCTTCTCTCCGTCAACCGAGACCCCGCCCTGCTGGATAAGACGGCGAGCCTCGCCCTTTGACGGAGCAAGTCCGCAGGCAAGCATCAAATCTATGATATTGAAGCCCTCCGCAGGAACCTCCAGCTCGGTGGTCGGCATATTGGAATCGTCGCCGCCGCCCGCAAACAGCGCGTGAGAAGCCTCCTTCGCCTTTTCAGCCTCCTCCCTGCCATGCACAAGGGACGTCAGCTCATAGGCAAGCAGCTCCTTCTTCTCATTGATGCGGGAATCGTCCCACTTTTCGATTTGCTCTATCTCCTCAATGGGTATGAATGTGAGCATTCGTATGCACTTCATAACGTCGGCGTCACCGACATTGCGCCAGTACTGATAGAACTCGAAGGGCGAGGTCTTGGCAGGATCGAGCCATACGGCGTTGCCTGCGGTCTTGCCCATCTTCTTGCCCTGTGAATCCGTCAGCAGGGTTATGGTCATGGCGTGCGCGTCCTTGCCGAGCTTGCGGCGTATAAGCTCCGTGCCGCCGAGCATGTTCGACCATTGATCATCGCCGCCGAACTGCATATTCACGCCCATGTTCTTAAAGAGCCAGTAGAAGTCGTAGGACTGCATTATCATGTAGTTGAACTCAAGGAACGAAAGTCCCTTCTCCATCCTCTGCTTATAGCACTCGGCCCTGAGCATATTGTTTACGGAGAAACAAGCTCCGACCTCACGCAGCATCTCAACATAATTGAGGGAGAGCAGCCAATCGGCATTGTTCACCATCTCCGCCTTGCCATCGCCGAACTCGATGAATCGCTCCATCTGATGCTTGAAGCACATGGCATTGTGGTCAATGTCCTCCTTTGTGAGCATCTTGCGCATATCCGTACGCCCGGAGGGATCGCCTATCATCGTTGTGCCTCCGCCTATCAGCGCGACGGGCTTGTTGCCCGCCATCTGCAAACGCTTCATAAGCGTCAGTGCCATAAAATGCCCGGCGGTCAGGCTGTCAGCCGTGCAGTCAAAGCCTATATAGAACTTCGCTCCACCGTTGTTTATGAGGTTCGATATCTCCTCCTCGTTCGTCACCTGCGCGATGAGTCCGCGAGCCTTCAATTCATCATAGATTTTCATATTTAATCCCCTTCCAAAGTATTCCTTTTTCAGCTTTGTGCCGTTTATTGTCTGTTCAATCAAAAATCCCCGTTTCCTGCATCGGAAACGGGGACGATAATGAACCGTGGTACCACCCCAATTCAGCGCGCTTTAAAGCACGCCCTCTCGGAAAGGCTGTAACGGGCCCACCCGGTCAAGCCTACTCGACAAGCTTTCAGCCGACTGCTCCGGGATGTATTCACGGATGCCCCTCCTGCGGTCTTGCACCCTCCGACCGCTCTCTTTAAGGACAAAGCAACGCTACTTGTTCCCTTCATAGCAAATATCTTATAGATTATACCACATCAAACGCACCTTTTCAAGTGCTTTTATGATATTATAATCGTAATTTTATTCCACGTTCAGCTTATCAGCCTGACGCCTGTTGAAGTCCTTTATGCGCTGATCCTTGGTGAGATAACGCTTTCTCATCCTGATGGATTTGGGAGTGACCTCAACAAGCTCATCATCCCTTATGAACTCAAGGCATTGCTCAAGGCTGAACACCACGGGAGGCGTAAGGCGCAGAGCTTCATCGGAGCCCGATGCGCGGGTATTGGTCATGTGCTTTTTCTTGCAGACGTTGATGGTTATGTCCTCATTACGGGCGCATTCGCCGACTATCTGTCCCTCGTATACGGGAACGCCCGCCGTCACGAACATACGACCTCTGTCCTGAGTATTGAACAGACCGTAGGCATTGGTATCGCCGGTTTCGGAGGCTATGAGGGAGCCTGTCAACCGCTCCTCAATATCTCCGCTGTAAGGCGCATAGCCCTTGAATATGTGGCTCATAACACCGTTTCCGCGTGTGGCAGTCAGCAGCTCGCTCCTGTATCCCATAAGACCGCGAGCGGGAATATCGAATATCAGACGGACGCCGCCGCCGTTGTCGTTTATCATGTTGGAAAGGACTGCCTTCCTGCGTCCCAAGCCCTCCATAACGGCTCCCGTGAACTCGGCGGGAACGTCTATAGTCAGCTCCTCCATCGGCTCCATAAGCCTGCCGTACTGGTCGTGCTTCATAATAACCTTTGGACGTGAAACGGCAAACTCATAGCCCTGACGGCGCATTGTTTCAATAAGTATCGAAAGATGCAGCTCGCCTCTGCCCGAAACATTGAACGCCTCCGTGGAATCGGTATCCTCAACGCGCAGAGCGACATTGGTCTGAACCTCTTTATAGAGCCTCTCGCGCAGATTCCTTGATGTGACGTACTTGCCCTCCTTGCCCGCAAACGGAGAGGAGTTGACCATGAAGTACATGCTCAAGGTCGGCTCATCAATATGAACGAAGGGCAGCGGATCGAACACGTTGGCGTCGCATATGGTCTCGCCTATGGAAAGCTCAGGAACGCCCGCGACGGCTATAATATCGCCTGCCCCGACCTCCTCGACCTCAGCCCTTTTAAGTCCCTCAAAGCGATAGAGCTTTGTGAGCTTGGCGGGTCTTGAGCCTGAGCCGGGAACGCCGACGCAAACGGGAAGATTGCGCTTTGCCGTGCCGCGCTCTATGCGTCCTATGCCTATTCTGCCGACGTATTCATCATAGTCGATAGCCGAAATCAAGACCTGCAAGGGCAGGGTTTCATCGCATGTGGGCGCGGGAACCGCCTCAATAATGGTATCGAAAAGCGGCTGCATATTATCCACCAGCTCATCGGGATCAAGCCCCGATACGCCGTCACGCGCCGAGGCGTAAACTATCGGGAAATCAAGCTGCTCGTCATCGGCTCCAAGCTCAATAAAGAGCGAAAGAGTCTCGTCGGCGACCTCATAGGGCCTTGCGCCGGGACGGTCTATCTTGTTTATTACGACGACCGGAACCTTGCGAAGCTCCAAAGCCTTGCGAAGCACGAATCTGGTCTGGGGCATGCAGCCCTCAAAGGCGTCAACCATGAGCAGTACGCCGTCAACCATCTTCAGTATGCGCTCCACCTCGCCGCCGAAATCGGCATGGCCGGGAGTGTCAACGATATTTATGCGGTAATCCTTGTAATTGACCGCCGTGTTCTTGGAAAGTATTGTTATTCCGCGCTCGCGCTCAATATCATTCGAGTCCATGACGCGATCCTGCACGGCTTCGTTTGCGCGGAACACGCCGCTCTGCCTGAGAAGCTGATCCACAAGCGTTGTCTTGCCGTGATCGACATGCGCGATTATTGCGATATTTCTTATCTTTTCGTTCATATTGGTACCTCTTGTCCGAGTTTGATAACAAAATAATATTTTACTCCGTTTTCGACGGCATTACAAGAGTTTTTTGAAATTATATCATTATGGGCAAAGCGGGACGGCAAGAATGTCGATACATAATTTAAAACTCCGCACGGATACGGCAGGCAAAAAAAGAACCTCCTTCGGGGCACACTTCATAAGGAAGTTGCTTTGAGGGGGCAATACCCGGCTCAAAAAGGATATAAAAGGGACTGTTGCAAAATGCAAACCACCCCGTCATTCCGAAGAAAAATTACGGATTGCCACGGCCCCGTTGGGGCCTCGCAATGACGGGAATGTCCGTTTTGCAACAGTCCCTTTTATATCTTGGATTTTGTTGGGGCAAAATCCGATGCTCGCTAAAACTGTGGACAATAGAAGATCTATTTGTCAAATGGGAATTCATCTCTTAAAACAATCAAATGTTCTCGTGGTCCTTGAAAACCCGCGAACCTGTGGCGCCGGTCTGCCCCTGATATTTTCCGTTATAAGGATGAATCGCTGCATCGTCCATTTCGGCAAATACAAGCTGTCCGACCCTTCTTCCGGCTTTTAGCTCAATGGCGCATCTATTGGCATTATAAAGCTCGAGTGTGATCTCGCCTTTGAAACCCGGATCAACCCAGCCCGCATTCTGTATAAACAATCCCATTCTGCCCAAAGAACTTCTTCCTTCAACAAATGCAGTCAGATTATCCGGCAACTCAAAATACTCCATGGTCGATGCAAGGACAAAATGACCAGGCATGATAAGATAGGTGTCGGTGGTGATAGTCTTGTACTGGATCTCCTTTTCGAGAGTGATAATACCAGAGGGAGAGTCATCAACGATGCTGAAAGTGTTTCCCAAACGGATATCAACACTTGCCGGTTGAATCTGCTCGTCTGTTATCGGATAGATCGTCAATGTCTTTTCATTTATCATTTTCATTATTGTTTTATCTGAAAGAATCATGTTTGTTTCTCCATATATTTTCATCGAAGATTTGTTTTAGTCATTATACTATTGCTGACTGGCGCAGTCAATTACAATCGTGTTCAAACGGGAAGGGGGGCTTAGTGCAACAGCCCCTTTCTTAACACTACACGCCCGCGCGGCTCCCTTTGGTCGCAAATTCAATACCCGCAGAGCTTGTTTGAGCTAACCTGCGTTTATCAAACACTTACAACATTGGTGTTAGTATAGAGAAATAACAGCGCAAAATACGCAAGCTATCAGCGAATAGCTACTGCTAAAAGCATTACTTTATTGATTAACTGACGCAAAAACACATACCACGGACAAAGCCCGCAAAATCGCAGGCTTTGTCCGTGGTCCGGCCTCTTTTGTCTACCGACAAAAGGGGCGTTTTTGTTGTGAAATATGAGCTAAAAGTACACCAGAGTGCGATAAAAGATCGCCCTATTCAATGCCGCGAACGGATTGCGCGTATGTGCGTCAGTTCATATTGAAAGCGTCTTTCAGGAATGCTGCGGTCTTTTCAAGTGTAGCCTCCTCAAACGGGCTGTCCAGACCGGCGTCCGCGAGGACAGCGGCAAATTTCTTACCATGGGTGCGCTCAAGCAGACGGCAGAAGGCATCTACGCCCGCGCCGGGATTCTCCGCTTCCAGACGGCAGATCTGCATGGCAGATACCGCGGAGTCGGAATAGCTGATGACGTATCCGGGGTATGTAAAGAAATGCTGGTAAACGCTCCAGTAATTGCTTTTGAATCGCACTCCGCTCACATCCGCAATGCCGTAGTCCTCCATGCACTGCCCGAATATGGCGTCGAGCTTCTCCACAGTAAGCTCCTCCGGCGCAAGCGCGTAAACCTGCAGCTCAAAGTCCGCATAGGCGCCCTCCTGAAGGATGCAGTAAACCAGAAGATCCGAAAGCGTCGCGCGGAGGTTTGTGGCTCGCGCGGTGTCGGAAAACGGATCGGCATAGGCAAACGCAAGATACTGCTGCCCGAATTCATGGAAGAGCGTTATGAGCAGATCCCTGTTCTCCGGCTCGATGAATATGATGGGCGCCTCATAATCCGCAAGATAATCGGTATAGCCGGTGCTCAGCTTTTTGGAAGAATAGGAAATATCGTAAAGCTCGTACTCGTTCATAAAGCGGAACGCTTCCCAAATGGGACCGCCCATCTTTTGCGCGGCTGCGGAAAGCATTTCCATGGACTGTGACTCCCTCCAGTATGAATAGTAAGAATACGTACCGGCAATTTGTGGGTTCTGCATCAGCGGTGCAAGCATGGTTTTGACCATGTTCAGATATTCACGCGCCTGAGCGGTTGTATAATCCCGCTTGAAGTCGCAGGCATAGCTGTAATCCATATAGTTACCATAGCCCTTGGCTTTGGCGATCTTTTGGCGAACCTTGACAAGCTCTATGAAGATATTGCCGGAGGCCTCGTGATTCTTCTCAATGTCCGAGGAGCTTGTGTAATCGGCATCCGATGCCAAATCGTAGTATTGGAACTGCAAATCGTTTTCCTGCTGCTTCAGGTCGAAGTAGCTCTCGTCTGCGGCGTTGAAATCGTCATAGTCCAGGAAAAAACCTTCGCCGAAATACGCCTTTTCAAGCTCATCCCTGCAAGGAGATACGGCGAGGGCGGCATAGAGCGTGTTTTCCTTTTCATCTAATGTAGTTGCTTGCTCATCTAAGAAATCGTATTCATCGGCAAAATAGCTGTCGCTCATATCCATGCTAAAATGGTAGTATGCCAGAGCATACATCGTTCCGTAGTTACTGCTCTGCACAGCAATCGGATAATAGTCGTTCAAAAGCGTTTCCGCGTCGTCATACTCCGGCACCTTCTCCGTAAGAGCCTCTAAATCGGCGATCAGCTTTTCCGCGTCCGGACGGGTATAGACCATCTCGGACAGCTTAGGTATCTCCAGAGGCTCCTCCGGCAGGAAGCTCAGCCTTCCGCCGTTTTGCATGCGCACCGGGATCTCGGCGTCCGGAGTTTCTGTAGCCGGAGCTTCTGTTACCGGGGCTTCGGTCGCCGGTTGTTCGGTAGCAGGTGGTTCTGTCGCTTGAGGTTCGGTCGGCATGGTGGAAGCCTCCGCTGTCGGGGCTTCGGTACTCATCGCCGCAACGGGCTCTTTGGTACAGCCGATGCAGCACAGGCTGAACAGGAGCGTTGCAGCCAACAACAAAAAAATGCGATTGCGTGTCATTGTATTGGTTCCCTTCTGCTTTTTTTATACAGACAGCGGCACTTATGCATCGCCATCTATATGATTGCAATTCGATTATACAACAATAATATACCCATGTCAAGAAGTTTTTAAAAAATTATTAAAAAAACAGACACATTTCATATCAGCAAAGTCTTAAGTAGGCGATGATTAATTAGCTCTTTTGAAACATGCCGATTTAAAGCATGCAGCTTCGGTCAATATTCGCCACCCTACCCATCCGTTTTTCAATAATTAC
>CADAGD010000018.1 GCA_902787375.1 uncultured Eubacteriales bacterium | reverse complement strand
TTGCTTTTTTTGAAAAACGGCAAGGTAGAACGGCAAAAATCGATTGAAAGCTATATGCTTTAAATCAGCTCATTCTCAAGACGTTAATTAATCATTGTCTACTCGTGAGGAATAAGCTGCTGGCCCAAAAACGCAAACAAATAGGAGGGGGCAGACCCTATATTCATCTCGGCTTAAAAGCGGTGAATTATACGGGGACTGCCCTTTTGTTCGTTATGACTTTTTAAATACGGTCAGGAGTTCATTACCATGTTTCGCTTTGGAGCTGCTGCATGGTCTGCTTGGCTGTCTGAATATCCTGCTGGGGAGCCTGCTTGGTGGGATACATATTGCGGCGGTTCATCTCCTCGAATATGCAGAGCTGATCCTCGGCACACTCTGTCATGTGGCGGGTGAGTATCTGACGCAGCGTGTGACCTGCTGATTCAGTGATGTTGCCGGCGTATGTCTTGACCATCTCCTTCTCGGTGTTGAGCAGATCGGTCAGAAGTTCTCTTTCGGTAAGATTCTGTGTGTTATTCATTTCGCTGCCTCCGTTTTAGTTTTGTGAATCCAGAAAGTTCCTCAGAGCGTCAAAGTGCTGCCTGTGATGCTCCGCGTGATTCGACGCCATCGTCTTTAAGCCCTGATCCTGGAACCTTGACTCGTATACCTTGCACTTCTTGTATGCAAGCGCCTCGGCATACATCTCGTCCTGTACCGTTCCCAGATCCTTGGTGTCGATATAGTTTTGTGAATTGCCATCCATGAACCATGGCTGCTGATTGTTGTTCTGCTGCATATGCTGCCTCCTTTAATTTTGTAGGCATAGTATTTAACAAAGCGAGGAGGATTATACATTAAACTTTTTGAAAAATGAAAGCAAATGTATGGGGAAGAATCCTTGATTGGACGATGGGAATACTTTTTAAAACATTATTGGTTGAGAAAGTATAGGTTATGCGGTATAATTAGGGAAATAATGTTGCAGGAGGTCGAATATGGAAAATAAAGACAAAAATGTTGGTTTAAGACGCGCACATTGGATACTTATATTTATTTCCGCAGCGGCTGCCATATATGGCATCTGCCTTTGTCTCAGTCAGAACATAGGTTTTGATACACTCTATCCCGCGCTTATAAGCATTGTGGGCATAGTAGCCACAATAGTGCTTGACGGCATAGGCATGAAAAGGGAAGACAACCGCAATGTTGCAAAGCGCATCCGAACCGAGGGCAGCTTTACAATGGGAAATGAGAGCAGGGATTATACAAACGGTGACAATATAGCCGAAGACGTATATGCAAAAGGTGATGTGAATATAGGAAACCGTCAGAAAAAATGAGGTATATGAATCATGCTTGGAAAGCATAGTAAAAACGTCGGCAAAAAAATACATGGAGAGAATGTTCACATTGGTGACGAAACCATTTATTACACCACCACCTCGGTAAATCTCCCCGCTGCGGGGGACGCGGTGGACGAGTACTGCGGTCACGAAGCCGATCTGGAAGATGTCCTTGGGATGCTGAATGGGGGCAACCGTGTGCTGATACACACATGGGGCGGATTCGGAAAGACGGAGTTTGCAAGGAAGCTTGCGCAGGGAGGCTTCAACAGGAGGGCATATCTTATTGACTGTTCGGATTCGCCGGCTTCCGCGCTTGCCAAATGTGCCGAGGGCGGCAAGGACGAGAGCGAGAGAACAGCCGCAGCCGTTAAAGAACTCAATGAGCTTGACAATGGTAGTCTTATAATATTTGATAATGTTCAAAATGGAGATGACGCGAAATACATTATAAACAGATTCGGCAATGCCCAAGCTTCGATACTCGTCACGTCGAGGTTGGAGATCAATCGCGGCTTCAGCAGCGGCTTAAAGAGCTTTGAGCTTAAGCCCCTTGATGATAAGGAAGCGGTCGAGATGTTCAGAAGGTACCATATTGCACCGAACGACGGGGGAGAACGCCGTGCTTATTCCGAGGAGGAGAAGCAAACGGTGGAGCAGATAGTCGAGCTTTCCGGCAACCATACGCTGACGCTTGAGCTGCTTGCCAAGACCTGCCGTTTTTCGGGCAAAAAGCCCTCCCAAATACTTTCCGTGATGCGTGAGAAGGGCTTCTCGCTCGAAGGCATCAACACGAAGATAAGCGCAAATAACAGCGCGGAAGACCGTAAATTCATAGAGCATCTTGAAATGCTCTTTGATATAACGGGAATTTCCGAGGAGCATCCGGAGCTGATACCGCTTTTGAAGAAGCTCTGCGTACTCGATGTTACCCAAATCCCCTCCGACGCGCTTGTCAAATGGTGCTGCGAGGAGGACAATAACGGACTGAACGAGCTTGCCAAGCTCGGCTGGCTGCGCGAAAAGGGACTTGAGTATACCATGCACAATGTCGTTTCCGAGGTGCTGAGGAGGAAGCTCGAACCCACTTTCGAGGATATCGAAAGCATAGCTAAAGTTTTGAAGAAAGAGTTTGATACGGCTTGGAATGATGTTAAGCTTCGCTATAAACCGCAGCCCGCGCAGGCGCAGACCCTTGCCCTGCTTAAAGCCTTTGAAGAAAAGGAAAAGAAAAAGCTTCTCGGAGATATCGCGCTCAAAGCGGGGCTGCTTTCAAAAGAACAGGGTTCGTATGAGAATGCTCTGTGGCTCGATGACAGGTGCATCGAAATATACAAAACTGATTCAACTGATCTTGCGATCGCTTACAATAATATAGCGGCAGTGTATTACGCCAAGGGCGAATACACAATTGCAATTGAGCATTATGAAAAAGCGTTGCAGATAGATGAGAGGATGCTTGGCAAAAAGAATATTGATACTGCAAAAGTCTATAACAATATAGCGGCGTGTTATGCCGAGGATAATCCAGACTTGGCACTTTTTTACTTTAAAAAGGCATTGGCGATATATAAAGAGGTGCTTGGCAAGAAACACCCTGAAATTGCCAAAATATATGGCAATATGGCGGTATGTTATTTCAAGGATAATCCGGAAGTGGCACGTTTTTACTGTAAAAAGGCGTTGGCAATATATAAAAATGTGCTTGATAAGGAACACCCTGAATTTGCTCGAATCTACAACAATATGGCGAGATGTTTTGACGAGGATGATAGACCGGACTTGGCACTTTCCTACTGTGAAAGTGCGTTAGCGATAAATAAAAAGGTGCTTGGCATGGAACACCCTGAAACTGCCCGAATCTACAACAATATGGGCGCGTTATATTATAAACTGGGAAAGCCTTATGACGACGCCGCGGCAAATCTGGCAAGGGCATACAGCATTCGTAAAAAATGTGGATTAGAAAAAGATGCCCAAAATACGCTGAGCGGGCTTTCCACCATCTACTCCGCCAAGGGCGGCGATCCGTCGGACGAAGCGGCATTTGGCGAGTGGGTGAAAAAGCTCATTTCCTCGCTCGACTGATTCAATACAGAAAACAAAGCCCCGTTCCGCTTATGGGACGGGGTTCGGTTTACTGACAAAGTTCGTTTTTCTCGGCTTCCCATTGAGTAAATGCTGATTAAATCAGAAAGCTCTGATAGTACTTTTTTTGAAAAGCGGCAGGGTAGAACGGCAAAAATCGATTGAAAGCTATATGCTTTAAATCAGCTCATTCTCAAGACGCTAATTAATCATTGTCTACTTGAGGTGAAGCTGACAGTCTGACTGATGAGGCGAAAGAGGCGGCTCTATAAAAAACTTAATATAATCCTTAACAAACTAAAAATCGGGCTTATACTCGGCAATATCCTCCAGACGGCACTCCGGAGCGGCGCACAGCTTATTCAGCGTTTTTGTTTCAATGTTATCGTTTGCTTTAAGACGTCGAATGGTTTTGCTGTCGATTCCGCAGCGTTCTCTAAGCTGATATGTTGAAACGCCTTTTTCGCGCATCACGTTCCAAAGCCTTTCAAAAACGATCATATTTTCACCCCCTCATTGACAAGAATAAGTATGGGGGTTATAATCTCCGAAGTTAAGGGGATATAATCCCCATAAAGGCATTCGGCAATAAAAAAGACATTTTCCGGTTTCAAACAAAAACACACAAAAACAATACAAACAGGCTCAGATTATCATTTACAATTATCGCGCCGCATGGTAGAATAATGGAGAATATATGCTTTTTGCATAAATCTATCAAAGGAGAGAAAAAATGAATCTCATCTACAACGTCAAGGACAAGCCCAAGTTTTTACAATGCCTGATGTTTGCCTTTCAGCAGCTTTTGGCAATAATGGCGGCGACCATAGCGGTTCCGGCGATCGTGAACAACGTCGCGGGGGCGGAGCTTTCAGCCTCGGCAGCTCTTTTCGGAGCGGGCGTCGGCACTATAATCTATCAGCTTTTCACAAAATTCCGCAGTCCGGTATTCCTCGGCTCGTCGTTCGCGTTTCTGCCCTCGATGTTCGCGGCATTCGCGGGTGCGGCTTCAATGGAAATGGGGTATCTCGGCATAATCATCGGCGCGGCATTCGCGGCTCTGGTCTATGCAGTAATCTCCGTTATCGTCAAAATGGTTGGCGTAAAATGGATAAACAGGATAATGCCCGCAGCTGTAATTGGCCCGATAGTTGCCATTATTGGTCTTTCGCTCGCGGGCAACGCCGTCGGAGATATGATGACGGGCGACGTCGTCAACCCCAAGACGGAGTATGTCACGGTGGATGCCGCTCCCGGCAGCGAAGCGTATGCCGAGGTTCCCGAATATGCCGTTGCCGATGAGAACGGCGTATACCATTACACCGTGCAGAGCAAGGGAACCGTCATGGCGGCTTCTCCCTATGCCGCGCTTGCCTGTGCGCTCGTCACGCTGTTCGTAGTCATAATCTGCTCAACATACGGAGAAAAGCGCATAAGGCTCATTCCGTTCATAATAGGTATTTTGGCGGGCTATGCGCTCGCGCTTGTATTTACGCTGATAGGCAACGCGCAGAATATTGACGCCCTGAAGATAATCGACTTCACTCCCTTTAAAAAGCTCGCTGAAAACGGCGTAGGACTCAGCACATTCATATCCGTACCCGATTTTGTCACTATAAAGGCTTTCAAGGGCTTTGAGGTTCTCACTCCCGCGTACATTGGAACAATAGCGGTTGCCTATGTTCCCGTCGCTTTCGTCGTTTTCGCGGAGCATCTTGCTGACCATAAGAACCTCTCGTCAATAATCGGCAAAGACCTGCTCGATGATCCGGGACTCTCCAATACGCTCCTCGGCGACGGCGTGGGCTCCTTTGCGGGTGCGCTGTTCGGCGGATGTCCCAATACCACATACGGCGAATCCATCGGCTGTGTCGCCATAACCGGCAATGCCTCCGTCATATCCATTACATATGCCGCCGTGCTTGCCATGATAGTCGCCTTCATCGCTCCCTTCGTCGCGTTCCTCGACTCCATTCCCGCGTGCGTGATGGGCGGCGTCTGCATGACGCTCTATGGCTTTATAGCGGTTTCGGGACTTAAAATGCTCCAACCCGTCGATCTTAACGATAATCGCAACCTCTTTGTGGTATCGGTGATTCTCATATCCGGCGTCGGTGGTATGGCGCTCAGCTTCGTAACCGGCGGAGGTCAGACCATAACCGTGACCGAGGTCGCCTGCGCCCTCATACTCGGCATTATAACAAACCTCATGCTTTCCGGTAAAAAGCATGAGGACTCCGATGAACCGCAGCAGGTTATAAAGTAAATGTAAATATGCTATAAAAGGTTAAAAGAAAAGGCTGCTGATACGGCTTTTTCTTTTTGATATTATTGAGGAGCGGAATCAATCGTCAAGTTCGGCGGAATAGTATGACCTAATGATATACGCGACGGAATCGGCATTGCCGGAAAGGATTACGCGGCAGATACCTTTATCCCACCCGGAATTGAACGAAATATCCTCAACATCATTCATTTTGTCACAGAAGAATGCCGAGATTTTATTGAACTTTTCCATGGAGGCGGGAATGTCCAGAATGACGCAAGAACGCTCCTCGCTCTTATGTATGCCTGCCATGAAGTCAAAGACGACGCTGTTGCGCTTTATCCGCAGCCCCTCCTTCACGAAAGGCTCTTGACAGAAGCGTTCTATCTCCTCCGTGGTGAATTGCCACATGCCGTTTGTCTTTTCTCCGTTCAGAAGTCCTTGAGCCATGTAGTTGCGCAGCGTTCTGGTGGTAAAGCCGGTCATGAGTGCCAGATCGTTCAAACAGTATTTTCCATCCATAATATTGATTCTCCTTTTTGTTTTCTTGGTTAAAGTATAGCAAACCGCATACGAAGAATCAATTTGAAATGCGGCGGCTTTTTCATAGCAGACGCGGCTTTTATAACAACGGATATGACTTTTTGCCTTTGACGGACGGATTTGTCCGCAATGTCGGATTGGGATGGGGAGATGAATTCACGTTTTTGACAGATGAAGTCGAACTCGCGGGATATAGTGATGTTTGCGCCTGCGGCGCAAGTGATGTTATGCCTTGCGGCAAAGTGATGTGATGTGTTCCGCCTTTCACGCGCAAAGCGTACATCACTTGCGAAGCAAGCATCACGCCCGAAGGAAACATCACGTTCCGCGCAAGCGGAACACATCGTTGAAAAAAAGCACTGCTTTCGTAGTGTTTTTTTCTGGCAAGCGGGTACGAAAAAGATGGATTGGTGTGTTTGATAGATGGATCCGACTCTTGAGGTTATTGCCCCCGAACCACATGCCAGATTACCGGGGTTTCAAAACCGCAGTTCAAATACAGAGCATAGGGATTATTCGGATTGTTCATTCGTCCGGAAACTGTGACAAAATCTGCTCTGTTTACAAGACGGATCAACAGCTCATTCACAACAAAACGTCCCAGACCCCGTCTTCGGAAATCGGGAGATACCTGAATCCATTCAAGAACGCCTTCTTTGATCTCTTGGTCGAACTCAGCGATCCCGGTTGCGACAAGTTTCCCGGAATCGTTTTCCTTGAGCCCGATCCACAAATCGGGTGAATAAACGCTTCGTTTCTTATACTGTTTCAATTCCTCAACGGAAACGCTCTCTTCCTCGTAGCAATGGGAAATATGGGCAGCCATGCTGTGCTCATCAACTGATGTGAAAGAAAAACCGTTGGGAAGAGTATAGGGCGACAAAGCATTGAGCCGATGCAGCAGCTTAAAATACAGGGTGTCAAAGCTTCCTTCTCGCAGACCGGGAAACAAATCATCGCGCACAATCGACATAGACGGCGGCAAAGAGATAAGGTTCGTTTTCCAAAACGGCAGGGATGACGCCTTACATGGATTGCTCAAATACTGCTCAGGATTCATTGATCTTCTCTTCCTTTATTCATTTTTCAGTCTTAAGTCTTCAGTATTCATTTAGAAAATCCTGTCGGGGAACCGAAGAATGAAGACTGAAAACTTAAAACTTAAGAATACAAAGCGAAAATCCCGCCGATTGTCATCGACAGGATTTTCGCTATTGGCGCGCCCTGAGGGATTCGAACCCCCGACCTTCTGGTCCGTAGCCAAACGCTCTATCCAGCTGAGCCAAGGGCGCATCTCAACAATAAGGTATTATAGAGCAGATGAAGGGGAATGTCAAGCCCTTAATAAAGTATATTTGTTTTGTCGGGATTGTCAAAAGCGGCAGGGACGGAGGGAGCTGTTTGCCTTAGAAGAACATTTGCTTGCGGAAGTTTTCGTTCCTCTGTACAAGGCGTCCCACTATGAGCGCGGCAAGGCTCAGAAGTCCGCAGGAAACTCCCGCATAGAGCGACCAGTCGAGCTTTATACATCCGCGCAGATATATCTCTATCAGCATTTGAAGCACTATCACATAGACCATGAGTATGAGAAACACTATAATCACCTTGAGCGGAAGCCAAACCTTTCGAGCCGTGATTATCAGACAGCCGCCCGTCAGAGCCGCGCCCGTCAGAAAGGTTATGGGAAGCGCAAACAGGTAATACCAGCTTCCGCCGAGTATCATCAGAAGCACAAACAGGAACAATGCGATCTCCAATGTTCCCATGAGTATGAAGAACCATACGCGGGGCTTGCTGAAAAGACAGGGGAACACGGCGAGCATGAACGCAAGAGCTATTGCGGACGCCGGAATCAGCGACCAGGTCAATGCTCCGTCCTGCACAAGATCGACAAGCAGTATTGATATAAACGGTATCGCAAGAAGCACTCCGAGAATGCGGGCGGCGGCTATCCTTACAAGCTTGTGACGCACCTTCTCTATATCCATGGGGAAAGGCTTCTCCGCGCCGGCGTCGAAGCGGACAGCCGGATTAATTACCTCAACTCCGCAGAGAGGACAGTGCTTCTCCGACGCGCCAAGCTCCACTCCGCAGTTTACACAGTATGACATTTATAACCTCCAATGTATAACAATTAATTGCCCTGATTGCTTTCAAGCTTCACATGTATGCCCATCTTCACAAGTCTTGTGAAAAAAGCCCGCTCAAGGAATGTTTCCTCAATGGTTCGGGTGAAGTTTATAGCAAGCTTCCCATCATAGCTCACCGCTGCCGATGCGACCGGATTCTCTATGAGCGAGCCGAGCATGAAATCAAAGCGTTCCACATACGGGCACATCTGTTCGGGAAGCTCCACACGACCGAGATTTGAAAGGCAGGTCGTGCTTTTTCGGTCGCCCTCCACGCGATACGCAAGGCTCATTATGGGGTTTTTTATGAAAAGCGGAACAAGCCGCATGAACACGTTCTTTTCTATATTGACGTTGCTCGCTATCTTGGCGGCAAGCCTGTGGGGGTCGGTTTCAAGTTTGAGCTGGTGATGCACTATCTTTACCGCTTCCTCAAAGCTGTACTCACCAAGACGGGTATCAAGCCCGACATTGGCGTAATTGGCAAAATTACGCAGCGTCTTACAGCCGAAAACCTTCCGCAGATTCACGGGAACGGTCACCTTTACGGGACGCCGCTTCTGCCTGAACTCGGAGCGCGCCTTCTTCCAATCGGAGGCGGCAAAGAGCAGCACGGTCGTCAGATATTCGGTCACGGTTGCGCCGAGAGCCTTTGCCCGCGAGGATATTTCCGCCGCATCCAATATACCCGTTGTGACGTGAAGAAAGTCGGGATCGGGAGTGCCGTTGAGATGATAGGCGGTACATGCCGGCTCCGATACGGACTTCGGCCCAGCGTATTTGGGAAAGCCGTCGGCTATCTCTTCGGGAGAAACAGCGTCATTGCAGTCGAGAAGATCGCCGGCTCGCGGTATTTCAACTCCGTATTTCAAAGTCAGATACTCCGCCGTGAGCGTCTTTAAAAAGGAAAGCCCTCCGCCTCCGTCGGTTATAACGTGAAATATCTCGACAGCTATTCTCCTGTTATAGCAGCGAACCCTGAAGGCAAAGCCTCCGTTCTCGGAAAAACGCATTCGCGCACAGGGATTCTGAACGTCGTCCTGTATCTCAGGAGCGCCGTCAAGCTTGTCAAGATAATACCAGAAAAATCCTCGCCTGAGCTGCATGGCGAAGTTCGGAAATCTGGCTATCGTTTTGAGAAGCGCACGCTTCAATATCTGACGGTCCACGGGCTCATTGAGCGTTACCGAAACCCTGAACAGCGCGTTCCAACCCTCCGTCATAGCGGGAGGGTATATCTTGGCGGCGTTATCGAGCGGAAGCCACGATATTTTTATATGACGATGTTTTTCATTCTTCTGTTTCATGCCTCCATTATAGCATATGAAATTGCCGTTTGCAACAAAAACTAATGTAAAAAATAAAATCATCTTGAGTCGAATATTAAATGAATGCAGACGGGCAAAGTCGGCGTCATAACGGCACGAGAGGACTCTTTTTGAAAAAGGCTTGATTTTCTTGAAAAAAACAGTATAATATAAATGTGGGATTTTAACTTTGAGGTATTATTCTGAATGAAAGAAAGCTTTTATCGAACGGCAATGCTTCTCGGAGCTGAAGCCGAGGGCATACTTGAGAGGGCGCATGTCGCTGTTTTCGGAACGGGCGGAGTCGGAGGTCACGCCTGCGACGCGCTTGCCCGCGCCGGAGTAGGCAGGCTCACGGTCGTGGACAATGCCTGCGTAAAGGCAAGCAATCTGAACAGACAGCTCTGCGCAAAAAAGACTACCATAGGTATGCCTAAGGCGGCAGCAATCAAGGGCTGCGTAGAGGAGGTATCCGATTGCAGGGTCACAGCCGTTTCGGAGTTTGTTACGGCGGATAATGCGGCTTCGCTGATACCGCATGACGCCTCGGTCGTTATAGACGCGGTCGATAACGTAACGGCGAAGCTTGCGCTCATAACCGAGTGCGCAAGGCTCGGCATACCGATACTGTCGTCAATGGGCGCAGGCAACAGGCTTGATCCTACCGCCGTTCGCGTGACGGATATTTATAAGACCTCAATAGACCCGCTGGCTCGCGTTATGCGGCGTGAGCTGAGGGCGCGCGGAATTAAGTCGCTAACGGTTGTTTATTCCATTGAGGAGCCGAAAGCTCATGTAATACCCGCGCCCGACCCGGAGATGAAGCGGTCCACTCCCGCTTCAGTACCGTTTGTCCCCTCCGTATTCGGCATCACGCTTGCTGCGGAGGCGGTAAAAAAGATATTGGAGGAAAACAATGTATAAAAAAATACGGTCTGCTTTGACCAAAGCGGCGGCATTCATGCTTGCCGTTATTATGCTGCCATGCTTTTCGGCAATAGTAATGGCACGCGAGGCCGACGGCCCCGAACGAAAACAGCCGCCCATAACGATGGATTTCAGCACCATCCGAGTACTTATCACGACGGGCAACACCTCATACATAAATCTTGACCTTATCGGCGGATACCGTCTTACGAATGTTTCGGGAGTGCTGAGCGGAACCGCAAGCTCCCCTTATAAGATAAAGGTTTCCGTTTCGGGCAGCAATGTCAAGGTTTACAATCGCTCAACAAACGCGCTTTTGACTTCAGGCAGCACGCTTGAGCTTACAAGGACGGCGGTCAGCTATACGGCGGGCTATGCGACATTGACCTACAGCGCGAACAGCATAACGCTCGGCAAGAGCTATCTTGGCAATTTCAGGTTCGGGGCAAACTCAGGCAAGGTGCAAATGATAAACACGGTTCCGCTTGCTTATTACATATACGGAATCGTCAGCTATGAGATAGGAACAAGCGCACCGGAAGAGGCATTAAAGGCGCAGGCTGTTGCGGCAAAGACATTCGGAATGTACTATATTGATCCGAGCAACGAATACGATCTGGATGACAGCGCGGTGAGCATGAACCAGCTATACCGCGGTTACAGCGAGAGCAGGCTTTCTACAATGCCCGCCTGTTTAGCCGTCGTGGGCAAGGCACTTGTTTTTGACGGAGATAAGCTCCTGCCGGCGCAGTACAGCAACACAAACGGAGGTGAAACCTCGCTCCCGTCCCATCTGTACGGCTCCTCGGTGTTCGATCCGGCATACGGCGTGGCGGTGGATGATATAGAGTTCAACAATGATACAACCGCCAGCCATAAGGAGATAGTCGAGGTAACATTTGGCGGCACAGGCGACAGCAGCCGATTCAGGGATTTCATACTCTGCAAGGCGCGTGACAGTTACGGCATTGCGCCCAAGAGGGTGGTTTCGATAAACTCACTCTATGCCTACGATCCCGTTTCCGGCACGACGAGGAATATGCGCAAGCTGCATATTGGGGCTGTGGTCGAGTACACAAAGGGCAAGGCGACAGCCAATAAGACCGTTTCCATAAACTGCGACATAAAGGATCTGAAAACATATCAGCTTTCAGACCTTGACGGAAGCGGGGACAGCTATTCGTCCTCCAAGGGATGTTTTACAAAGAATCTCAAGCTCTACTGGGGGAAGACCAAGTCGAACGGATATACCCTCATAAGCTCCAGAAACGGACACGGAATAGGGCTCTCGCAGCTTGGTGCCATATACAGGGCGCGGATTTACAATCAGAGCTACAGCGAAATACTTGCGTTCTATTATCCGAATTGCCGACTTGTTTCGATAACGGAGGCGAACCCGGAAACAGCGCAGCCGACGCCTACAGCTACACCGACGCCGACGCCCACGCCGACGCCAACGCCCAAGCCGACACCCACGCCGACATCGACACCGACGCCGACACCCACGCCGACAAACGCTCCCGATGACGGGAAGGTATTGGCGTTTGGCGTATGCACCGCGGAGAAAACGGTGCTGAGAGGCGAGCCGGACATATACTCGGACGTTCTCGGAATAGTAAGGCAGAATGAATATTTTGAGATTCTCGGCGTCACCGATAACGGTTGGTACAAGGCGGTATGGAATGGGAATAAGGGCTATATAACGCTCCTTAATTCCGAAATAGCGGCGTTTCCGTCGCCGGTTGACGGAGTGTTTACATTGATGGACGGAGAGGTTTCGGCAAGCAGCGGCAGTCTGCGCTCACAGCCGTGGGCGGTTTCAAGCACGCTTATAACGACGCTGCCAAGGGGAACAAAGCTGACGTCGTGGCTGAGCATAGGCAAATGGCATTACATAACGACCGATGAAGGTCATGCCGGCTTTATGAGCGAAAATATTATCGCTTTCGGAGAACCGTATGAGTTCACAGGCGTCTATTCGCTGCCTGTAAGATTCAGCGCGGGCAATTCGCAAAAGCCGTCCGTTCCCGGAATGGGCAGCATATTACCTGAATAGGATTTACGGCAGGCTTGTGGGAACGAGGTTGAGCATATCCTCCTCGTTTGCCACATTGGTGTAAACCTGCGGAACCTTGCCGACTATAACCGTTTCACATATCGGAACCGTGTTGCTGACGGTCATCTCATCGTCAATACCGGCAAGGAATATGCGCAGATGCGCCGTCAATGTAAGCTCCACCGAAAACAGGGATTGGTTTATGCCCGATGAGCGCAGATTCGCGCTGATATGCGGAGTGACCGAACCCTTCGGGGTAAAGCCGACGCGGATATCCATTCCGCCCCCTGTAGGCACAAAGCCCATCGCGGAGCCCAAATCCACGGAAACTCCTCCCGAACCCATGCTCGATATAAGCTCCTGCGCCCTTGCGGTGATTTTGGTTATCAGCGAGTTCAGGCTTGAGGCGTCTGCGGTTATTATGAGCGCGTCGTCCGTCTGAACCCTTGTGAGTTCGGGAAGCTGATGCCCTTCATCAAGCACTTCAATAACTGCGGTGTTGAGCGCGCGTGTGGAAGCGTTTACCGCGCTTTCCCTTGCGGCGTTCAAAAGCGGCCCCCGCACGGCGGAGTTGATGAGTCCAAGTGCCGCGGCTGCCAACGCCGTCACCGCGACTGCCGCGAACAGTCCGCGATGCTTTAATTTGCGTC
The DNA here is from genome assembly GCA_902787375.1 of uncultured Eubacteriales bacterium. GTDB lineage: Bacteria > Bacillota > Clostridia > Christensenellales > CAG-138 > UBA3857. The sequence goes on along the minus strand of CADAGD010000018.1, from coordinate 61,162 downwards.
TGCTTCTCTTTCGGACAATTATGCTCGTTTCCATAGTGTAGATTATGAGCTGAGTTATATTTGTGTGATAGCACAATTAAAAAAGCTGCCTTGTTTTATTTCAGACGGCTTTTTTATATTTTACATATACTTTACATATGCCGTATTCAAATATCGCTTTCGACATGGTATAATGATGAAAAACAGAGGAGGATGTCAGATGAACGACGAAATCGTAACAAGGACGGAGCTGTTTTTTGAGAATGTTTCGGCATTCAATGAAGCCATGCGCTTCAGGGGAAATGTCATGCCGGGAATAGCGTCTGCGTATATCGCATCGGCGGGTATCCGGGTCGGCGCGGCTGATATAAAGCGGTGCTATGACGTCTTAAAGGATATGAACGGCATATTATCGTACGCGAGAGGAGAGATTGCTCCAGTTATGGTTGCGGCGATGATAAGGGATGAGGGCGTTTTCAGCATTGAGAAATACGATGAGGCGTATACCGCCTTGAAACGGTATATGAAATCAAACCAGTATAACGCGCCGTCCGCTGTGCTTCTTGCCTGCTCAAAGGGAAATGAGGAGTTTGAAAGCATAGCCGCAGCAGCGAAAAAACAGTATGAATGCTTCCTTAAGAAGCACGGATTAAGAACGCTTATGATGGATAAGATAAACTACGTCATAAGCGCGATCGACGGCTCCGATCCTGAAGAAAAAGCCGAGAGGGCGGAGGAGTTTTTCAGACTCTCAAGGAGTGCGCACAGGCTTCGTCTGCCATGGTCGTCCGCGCAGATACTCGCGCTCAAGGACGGGGATACGGCGGCAAAATGCTCCGACGCCGTGGAACTCAAGGGACGGATAAAGGAATATGTCAGGGGCGCGAGCTTTTATTATGAGCTTGAGAGTATGCTGCTCGATCCTTCGGGAACTCTTGAAAGGCTGGATGATATAATATCGGTGAGGGATATTCTCAACGAGGATAAACGCTTCAAAAAATGGCGCATGTTTGAGGATGTCAGGCTTGCCATCGCCAACCTCATAGTTCATCCGGACAGGGATATGTTCTTTATTGCGGCTTCGGGGAGCCTCAAACGCACCCAGAACAATAACTCGGCTGTCACGGTAGCCGTTATAGCGACAAGCTGAGCCGATTGATAAATATACTTGATTCGTCGATTGAAACAGTGTGGGAATAAGGTTATAATATAAATGAACGCAGACGCTTGGCTTGGGATACACGGGGTGAGCGCCTGCGGTTCATAACGATAAAAGTGGAGGCATTTATGGATTTTAAGTTCAGTTCCGAACATCAAATGGCGAGGACACTGTTCTCTGAGTTCGCTGAGAACGAGGTAAAACCCTACGCCGCCGAGGTTGATGAGACCGAGGAATTTCCGAGGGGAACCATTGCTAAGCTTCAGAAAAACGGTTTTATGGGCATTCCCATACCGCGCGAGTTTGGAGGTCAGGGATGCGATTCGCTGACATATGTACTATGCGTCGAGGAGATTTCAAAACGCTGCGCCACGACGGGCGTAATAATATCCGCACATACTTCGCTCTGCTGCGATCCCATCTATAAGTATGGAACCGCGGATCAGAGGGAGTTTTTTTTAAAGCCGCTTGCATCCGGCGAGAAGCTCGGTGCCTTCGCGCTGACCGAGCCGGGCGCGGGTACCGACGCCGGAGGAGTAGCCACAAGAGCTGTGCTTGACGGCGAGGAATACATCATAAACGGCAGCAAGATATTCATAACCAACGGCAAGGAAGCCGATATATACATCATATTCGCCCTGACAGATCCATCCAAGGGAACCAAGGGAATGTCCGCGTTCATAGTTGAAAAGGGTACTCCGGGCTTTACTTTCGGCACCAAGGAGAAGAAGATGGGCATAAGGGGCTCATCGACATATGAGCTGATATTCCGCGACTGCCGTATACCGAGGACGAACATGCTCGGAGCCGAGGGCAAGGGTTTTTCGATAGCCATGGGAACCCTCGACGGCGGGCGCATCGGCATTGCGGCGCAGGCACTCGGCATAGCCGAGGGCGCGCTTGAAAACACAATAGCCTATGTAAAGCAGAGAAAGCAGTTTTCCCGACCCCTTTCGGCGTTCCAGAATACGCAGTTTGCAATAGCCGATATGGCGGCGAAGGTTGAAGCGGCAAAGCTGCTCGTTTATAAGGCGGCTTACGCGAAGGATACGCAGAAGCGTTACAGCGTTGAAGCGGCAATGGCGAAGCTCTTTGCGGCTGAAACGGCAATGGAAGTCACGACAAAGTGCGTACAGCTCCACGGTGGATACGGATATACGCGCGAATACGCGGTCGAGCGCATGATGCGCGACGCCAAGATAACCGAGATATATGAGGGTACAAGCGAAGTGCAGCGCATGGTCATTTCGGGGAACCTTCTTAATTGACGGAGGCAGAATTACAGTATGTTGAATATAGTTGTTTGCATAAAGCAGGTTCCTGATACGAACGAGGTCAGGCTCGATCCCAAAACAGGCACGCTCATAAGGGAGGGAGTGCCTTCCATAATGAACCCGGACGATAAGGCGGGCTTGGAGGCGGCTCTGAGAATAAAGGATGAGTTCGGAGCAACCGTCAGGGCGGTTTCCATGGGCCCGGCGCAGGCGGATGCCGTGCTGCGTGAGGCACTTGCCATGGGCGCGGATGAGGCTTACCTTGTCAGCGACCGCGCTTTCGGAGGCGCGGATACATGGGCAACCTCGTCCACAATAGCCGCGGCGGTATCGAAGCTTCCGTATGATATAGTCTTTACAGGACGTCAGGCGATAGACGGCGATACGGCGCAGGTCGGGCCGCAGATGGCGGAGCATCTCGGCATACCGAATGTCAGCTACGCGGAGGAGATAAGAGTGGTCGGAGATTCGCTCATAGTCAAAAGACAGTTCGAGAACAGCTATCAGGTCGTAAGGGTCAAGATGCCCTGCCTTGTCACGGCATTGACGGAGCTGAACCGTCCGAGGTACATGACTCCGGGAGGAATATTCAGCGCGTACCGCGAGAAGCAGGTTACTGTCTGGACGCGTCCCGACGTTCCGGTTGACGACTCCAATATAGGCTTGAAGGGTTCGCCCACAAGGGTAAAGGAGTCCTTCCCGAAGGCGGTCAAGGGCAAGGGTGAGGTCGTCACGCTTGACGCTGAGGCAGAGGCGGATTATATAGCGGAAAAGCTCCGTGAGCGTTTTGTTATCTGATGAGGTGTTAAAATGAAATCTTTTAGCGAATATAAGGGAGTCTATGTGTTTGTTCAGCAGGTGGATGGGGTCATAGCTCCCGTGAGTTTCGAGCTTATCGGCAAGGGCAGGGAGCTTGCAAAACAGCTCAACACAAGCATCTGCGCCGTGCTTTGCGGACATAATGTTGCGGGGCTTGCCGATGAGCTGGGCGAATACGGCGCGGATACGGTTGTGCTTATTGACGATCCCGCGCTTGAAACCTACATGACGGAGCCTTATACCCATGCGATGCACAGCGCGATAGAGTTTTTCAAGCCGGAGATTGTTCTTTACGGCGCGACCACAATAGGACGCGACCTTGCTCCGAGGGTTTCGGCAAGGGTGCATACGGGACTTACGGCTGACTGCACAAAGCTTGAGATAGAGCAGGAAACGGGAAGATTGCTTATGACAAGACCCGCCTTCGGAGGAAACCTGATGGCGACGATAGTCTGCCCGGAGTTCCGTCCGCAGATGGCGACCGTGCGCCCCGGCGTTATGCAGAAAGCCGAGCGCGAGGAGGGCAGAAGGGCGAGAGTGGTTCCGTTCGGAGTGAAATTCGAGAGGAACGACAGGTATATAGAGGTTCTTGACGTTATCAAAAAGTTCAACGAATCAGAGGATATTTCCGAGGCGGACATACTCGTCGCGGGAGGCAGGGGAATGGGCTCCAAGGAGAATTTCGATATGCTCCGCGAGCTTGCCGACGCCCTCGGAGGACGTGTCGCGGCGTCCAGAGCCGCCGTTGACGCCGGCTGGGCGGATAAGGAGATACAGGTCGGGCAGACCGGAAAGACCGTCAGACCCAAGCTCTATATCGCCGTAGGTATTTCAGGAGCCATTCAGCATATCGCAGGTATGGAGGAGTCCGATATAATAGTCGCCGTCAACCGCGATGAGACAGCACCCATATTCAATGTCGCGGATTACGGCGTGGTCGGCGATCTGAATAAGGTCATACCCATGCTGACGAAGAAGATAATCGCAATGAAAGAATCAAAATAAACAAGCTGAACTGAGCCAAACTGAAACGTCCGTCTGTTTTGCCGACGGACGTTTTATTATAGCATCATATTTCTTTATTATTCTCCGAGTATTAAAGCTGACTGTTCGCTATCGGCGTCAAGCACGCTTATTTTAGAGGACATCGTGTAGCCGTTCTCTTCGGAACCCATGAGCAGAAGCAGATATTCCTTGCCCTCCTCCAGACTGTTCTTGAAAGCCGTCACATTTATTTCTTCCGAAGCTTTGCCCTTAACGGATTCAAGTACGGTACAGACATAGGTTGTTCTGTCGGATATGCTGTCAAGGAAAACGCTCTTAACCTTTACCTTCACCACGCAATCGGAAAAATCGAATACCTTGTTTACATCGTCCGATTTGCAGTATGAGCCAAGCATGTTGTATTCGCCCCTGTACTCGTTTTCCGAAACGTATTCCTCAAGCTTAGCTGTAAGCTCATCGTTTGAGAGTCCACTTATATCCTTGAGATAGCCTTCATATGAGCCGCCCTCCTTCATTGGAAAAACCGAGTCAGCCTGATAATACAGCTCAATATCCTCATAGACCGAAGCCATCGGTATTGTCATAAACAGGTATTCCTCATCCTTGACAAAGGATATGTCGTCGGCGCGGACAAACAGAACATCATCTTCATGTATGTCGCCCCTGAAAACCTTTGCGACCCTGACGCTTAAATCGGCGGCCAATATTTCCTCATTGAGATTGCTCTCAACGCATACGCCCTTAAAAATGACAGGAGCGGCATCAATGCAGCCTGTAAAACTTGCATCTGCTTTAAGGCTTCCCTCGCCGCTGACGTATGTTTTTACATCGTCTGATAATGCCTGACGATCTTCCTTCTCGGAAGCGCAGCCGACGCAAAGTACAGCCATCGCCGCCGTCACAACAATCAAAACTGTTCTTTTCATTGAGCTCTCCTTTGAATATGCAGCAGTATGATATGGAAAACCAAGTGGACGTTCAAAAATGTCATTTACGAAAGCTGCGCGGAAACGACATTTCCGGTTTTCTTCGATGCGGTTCCCGCTGCTTTCCTTTTATTAAACGTACGGGAGAGTGAAAAGGTTGCATGAATTTTAATATATTATTAAACGGGCTTTGCATCGGAGCCGTGCCGAGAGGCAAAGTCCTTTACAAACTCCATAAACGCCCTCGCGGCGGGGGATATGGAACGTCCGGGATGCGAAACAAGCCCTATGGTGCGGTGGAAAGGCGGGTCGAATTCCAGCACGGACACGTTATCGGCGCGGCCTTCGAGTATCAGTTCGGGGAGAATTGTTATGCCAAGCCCGCGCTCGACCATCGAAAGGGCGGCGTAATCGTCCGAGAGCGCGTATTTCACGCGGGGAGTTATGTGCCGGGACTTAAAAATATCGCCTATATCATAGCCCGTTCCCTCTCCGGGGATTATGAAATCCTCCTTCTCAATGAGGCTGACGGGCAGACGTGAGAGCTTTGAGAACGGATGCGCCCTTGGAACGACCGCGAGCAGACGGTCGTGGGAAAGCTCTGTAAAATCAAGCTTCTGCTTGGTGTGCTTTGTCAGAAAGCCGCAGTCAAGCTCCTCGGAAAGCACCTTGTTTTCTATCTCGTGGTACAACCCGGAAAAAAGCTCAAGCTTTATGTTGGGGTAGAGGCTTGTAAAGCCCGATGTTATTTCGGGAGCCCAATGCACCGCGACGCTTGAAAACATGCCGACGCGCACATGCCCGCTGCGAAGTCCGTTTATCTCGTCAATGGCGGATGTGAGCTGCTCCTGTGAGTGTATGAGAGCGCGTATCGGCTCTATCAGTTTTTCGCCGTCACGGGTGAGCTTGGAGCCGCTCTTGTTCCTGAGTATGAGGGGAAAGCCGCATTCCGCTTCCAAGTCGGCTATTATATGGCTTATTCCCGATTGAGTGTAGCCAAGACGCTCCGCCGCGGAGGTGAGGGAGCCCGCTTCGGATACGGTGAGAAGCACGGCATATTTGGCGGGATTTGTTATGGATTTCATATGACCTTCTCCAGACATGAAATTTTCTCATGTTTATTATAACAAACACTCGCTTTTTTTTCAATGAGGATTGGAGTATTATTTGCATGGGGCTTGTCGAGAGCTGTATTTTTTTGCGGGAAAGCCCCATGAAAGGCAGGCGGGAATTGAATATGCACAGAGAAAAATACAAGATAAACAGGCGCAAAAAGCTGCTTCCGTGGTGGGGCTCCGCGCTCATATGTATAGCGATAATAATAGGCTTTTTCACGCTTTTCGCGGTTCCTATGGGGCTGTCCAATATGTTCAGCACGCTCATGAATACAGCGTTTGACATACTCGTGAACACCTGCTTCTATATAATGGCGATCGCGGTATTGATGGGGGCGCTTTCGGCCTTGTTCAATGAGTTTGGGGTCGTAAGGCTCCTCAACAAGATACTCTCACCGCTGATGAAACCGCTCTATGACCTGCCGGGCGCGGGTGCCTTAGGCGTTGTAACGACGTATCTTTCGGATAATCCCGCCATACTCTCCCTTGCCGACGATAAGGGATTTAAATCGTTCTTCAAGAGATACCAGCTTCCCGCGCTGACCAATATAGGTACATCATTCGGAATGGGGCTCATTGTCACAACATATATGCTGGGGCAGGAAAAGGCGGCGGGAACAAGCCTTATGCCCGCCGTGCTTGTCGGCAATCTTTCGGCGATATTGGGAAGCATAGTTTCAACGCGCATAATGCTTTCATTTACAAAGAAGGTTTTCGGCAAGGAAGCTCCTGCCGTTGAGGACTCCGATAAGACCGAGATGAAGGTTCAGCATGAATCGGAGAATACGCTGAGCATGAGGATAATGAACTCGCTGCTTGATGGAGGAAAGAGCGGCGTCCAACTTGGGCTTGGAATAATTCCCGGAGTCGTCATAATCTGCACTGTCGTAATGATGCTGACAAATTCCACAGAGGTGTATACAGGCGCGGCATACGAGGGCATAGGTCTGCTCCCGATAGTCGCTGACAAGATAAACTTCATATTGAAGCCGCTTTTCGGATTTGTTTCAGCAGGAGGCATATCTGTCCCCATAACGGCTCTTGGCTCCGCTGGGGCGGCAATGGGAATAGTGCCGAATCTGCTCTCGTCGGGGCTTGCCGACGCGCATGACGTCGCTGTTTTCACCGCCATGTGTATGTGCTGGAGCGGCTATCTCTCGACACATGTTTCGATGATGGACAGTCTTGGATTCAAATATTTGACGGGTAAGGCGATAATATCCCATACCGTCGGAGGTCTTTTTGCGGGCATTGCGGCTAATTGGCTCTATAAGCTCGCCGTCATGCTGTTCAATCTGTAGCGAGGTCTTATTATATGGAATTAAAAAGCTCAGAACAGCATAGGCGAATGACCGAAACGGGCATAGCGAAGCTCGTGACATCGCTTGCGATACCCACCACATTCTCACAGCTTATAACGATTATTTACAATACGGCGGATACCTATTTTGTATCGCGCATAAACACAAGCGCGTCGGCGGCAGTCGGCGTCGCTTTCGCGCTTCAGGCTATAATACAGGCGTTCGGCTTCGGAATAAGCATGGGCTGTGCCTCGATAGTTTCAAGAAAGCTTGGTGAAAAGAAGGATGCCGAGGCGGAGATGTACGCGAACAGCGCGATATGCGGCGCGATAATACTGGGATTATTCCTGCTTGTTACGGGGCTTTCATGCCTTGCGCCTTTAATGAGGCTCCTTGGAGCTACGGAAACAATACTTCCGTATGCCTGCGACTACACAAGGATAATACTTATCGGCGCGCCTGTAATGTGCCTGTCATTCGTACTGAATAACATACTCAAATCCGAAGGTGAGGCAAACCTTTCAATGATCGGTCTGTGTGCCGGCGGAATTGTCAATATTGGACTTGATCCGCTCTTCATATCAACATTCCATATGGGTATCGCCGGAGCCGCGCTTGCGACGATAGTAAGCCAAACGGTAAGCCTTGCGGTGCTTTTCCTGATATTCAGGTCCGGCAAAAGCATAATAAGGATACGGCCGAGGGCTGTTTCACGCAGAATAGATGTCTATTGGCAGCTAATGAAAATAGGCTTTCCCACGATATGCCGTCAGGGCATGGCAAGCGTCGCCTCCGCGCTTTTAAATCACGGCGCGGCATACTATGGAGGAGCCTTCTCGGATGAGGCGGTTGCCGCAGTCACGATCTCAAACAAGATATACATGCTCGTCAGATCGCTTATGATAGGCATAGGTCAGGGCTTTCAGCCGGTTGCGGGGTACAACTATGGAGCAAGAAAGCTTGAAAGGGTCAAAAAAGCATTCGTTTTCGCGTGCGTCACAGGTACTGTCATATGCTGTATTGCCGCCGTGGGAATTGGGGTTAATACGGAAGCCATAATGAGATGGTTCCGTGATGACGATAAGGTCGTCGAGATAGGCGCACAGGCGTTGCAGTACGCCTGCGCGGTGATGCCGTTCATGGCTTACTCCACATTCGTGAATCAGCTTTACCAATGCCTTGGCTTCAGCTTTGCCGCATCCATACTCGCGTCATGCAGGCAGGGCATATTCTTTGTCCCCATCATACTTCTGCTTCCCAAGGCAATAGGACTTGCGGGCGTTCAGATGACTCAGCCCGCCGCCGATCTTGCCACGTTCATCATATCAGTACCGTTCCAGATAGTGTTCTTTCGCAGGGTGCTGAATGACAAAAGTCAACAATGTATAGGCATATCAAAATAATAGTTGAAAAAAACAGCCGTATGCCTTAAAATCATATAAAAAACATGAGGTACGGCTATGAGAAACATATCGGAAACATCTGTAAATGACAGATACCGCGTTCCAAAACCGAGAAACTTCGCGGAGCTGCCATTGTATCTTAAAAGGTTAGCGTCCGGCTTTTTTTCAAGACTGTTTTACATATTCAAACTGGTCTGGGATACAAAGCGGTCGCTCCTTTTTGTAATGCTGTTCATGGCGGCGTTCAACGGCATAATGCCCGTGGTCGGCTCCATAATCGGCGCGGCGATCATAAACAGGCTTGCCGACGCCTATTCGGGAGCTTTGCTGACGTTCGGAGTTATAGCGGTGCTGCTCGTGCTGCAGTTTGCCTATACTTTTATCAATCAGGCTGTAACGCGCCTGTACGCGACTGTCACATCCATATCGGGCGAGCAGGTCTCGAACCATGTCAAGATGCTGATAATGGATAAGGCGAAGCAGGTCGATATGGCGAAGTACGATTCTCCTGATTTCTATGCGAGAATGGAGAATGCCAACCGCGAAGCGGGTATGCGCCCCATACAGATAATGAGCTCTACATTCTCTGTATTGAGCGTGGTCATAAGCATTATAAGCTACATAGCCGTGCTTTTTGCCGTGAGCTGGTGGTCGCCCATACTCATCGTATTGGTGTCAATACCGGTCACGGTCGTTAATTTTGTATATAGGCGCAAGAACGTCAACTATATGTTCTTCCGCTCCAAGAACCGCCGCCAGATGGACTATTACGCCTCCACCGTGATAGATAAAGACCTCGTCAAGGAGATACGAATGTTCAATCTCGGCGATACGTTCACCGAAAAGTACAAGAATGCTTTCGATGAGTATTACAGCGGTCTGCGCAGGCTCAGGATAGAGGAAACGCTTTACGGAGTAGCGGCGGCGGCACTTACTACAGTCGTATATTGTCTGCTGTACATATTCATAGCAAAGGGCGTTTTCAGGCATGAGTTCGCAGTAGGCGATTTTTCGCTATACACGGGAGCCATAACCGCAATAGGCGCGGGTGTGTCAAATCTGATAACTTCCACGGCAAGCATTTATGAGGGAACCCTTTTCATAGAGAACCTTATAACATTCCTTGATGAAAAGCCGACCATAGTTCCGTGCATCGAGGAGCCGAGGCATGTGCGCAGGAATACGGCCCATACCATAGAGTTCAGGCATGTATATTTCCGCTATCAGGGAATGGACAGGGATGTGCTGAAGGATATAAATCTCACGATACACGGCGGCGAAACGGTCGTTATTGTCGGCTTGAACGGAGCCGGAAAGACCACGCTTGTCAAGCTGCTCACAAGGCTGTACGATCCCACATCGGGAACGGTTCTCCTTGACGGGCATGACATAAGGGAATATGCCGTGGACGAGCTGTATGATATGTTCGGAATGATATTCCAGGATTTCGGAAAATACGCGGTTACGGCAGGGGAAAACATCGTATTTGGCGATATTGAGCGTGACGCGGGCGAGTCCGCAAGGCGTGAGGCGGCGGAGCAGAGCGGCGCGAATGTGTTCATTGAGAAGCTCGAAAACGGCTATGACACACCGCTCATGCGCTATTTTGACGCCAACGGAGCGGAGCTTTCCATAGGTCAATGGCAGAAGCTTGCCATCGCGCGCGCATTCTATTCCGACTCGGATATACTCATACTCGACGAGCCGACGGCTTCGCTCGATCCCATGGCGGAGCAGGACATATTCAACAGATTCAATGAGCTGAGAAAAAACAAGACAAGCATTTTCATATCCCACCGCCTTTCAAGCGCAACGATAGCGGATACGATACTCGTCATGGAAAACGGCTGCATAGTTGAAAAGGGTTCTCATAAGGAGCTTATGGAGAAGAAGGGCAAGTATTTCACTCTGTTCTCAACTCAGGCGGCAAGGTATGTTGAGGAAAAGGATGCCGTTGACGATTGATTTTCCGGCTTGAGAAAGACAAGAAAAATACAGAAATTGCAATACTGTGGGTTTTACATCCCCAAAATCCTATATTTCTGCTGAAAAAATGAGGTTATTGTTGATTTTAAACGCTGTGTGTGCTATTATAAAATTTGGCATGATATGCGAGAACGACGTCGAAGGGCTTTTATACCCTAATTAAAGGCGTCAATGGAGGGACTTTTGGAATACATAGGCGTGTATATAATCTTCGCGCTTTGCGCGGTTGCGCTGATAATTCTCGGTGTGCTTGAGAAGAAAAAGCATTTAAGGCAGGTCGAGAAAATACCAATGCGCATCAATGTAAACGGCATACGCGGCAAATCCACCATAACAAGGATGATAACCGCGATGCTCAAATACCATGGCGTTAAGGTAATCGGCAAGACCACGGGAAGCGCGGCAAGAATGCTCTACTGGGACGCGGATGAGGAGCCCATAGACAGAAAGCCGGAGGGAGCCAATATCAAGGAGCAGATAGGCGTCATAAGCCGTGCGGCGGATAGGGGCGCGGAGGCGCTCGTATGCGAGTGCATGGCGGTAAAGCCTGAGCTTCAGAAGATATATCAGGAGCAGATGATAAAGGCTCAGATAGGAGTCATTGTCAATGTCCTGCCCGACCACATCGACGAGATGGGGCCGACGCTTGACGAGATAGCGTTGGCGTTCACCGTTACGATTCCCTATAACGGCATACTGGTACTCGGCGCAAGCGATTATACCCATTATTTCACGAAGATCGCAAAGGAGCGCAATACCAAGGTATATGTCGCGGACGAGTCCAAAATACCTGAGGGATACCTTGACAGATTCAATTACGCGGTATTCCCCAACAACGTCGCGGTTCCGCTCGCTCTTGCGGAGGCGTTGGGCATTGACTATGAGGAGGCTCTTGAGGGCATACTCACAGCTCCGCCCGATCCGGGCATAGCGACCGTCAATCCCGTCGGTGCTCCCGAAAACGGAGATTTCTTCGTAAACGGTTTTGCGGCGAACGATCCTGTTTCCACTTTGGAGATATGGGATTATGTCAAGCACAGGGGCTGTTCGGATGAGAACCTTATAGTCCTTGCCAACTGTCGAGGAGACAGGGGAGACAGGACGCGCCAGATGGCTCTGGACGTCATGCCGTATCTGCCCTGCAAAACGGTCATAGCGGTGGGCAAGAACACTAAACCCATTACGGACGCCTATCATGCGGGAAAATTCAAGGCGGAGTATTTGAACCTTGATTCGGCAAAGCCGGCGAAGGTAATTGATGAAATCAAAAAACGCCTGGGCAACGCGGTGATATTCGGTATCGGAAACATCCACGGCATTGGCGAGGAGCTGATAGAGGGAATTATGAGCATAGGTAAAAATGAAAAGGAGGATGGCGTAAACGCCTGATCTGTATGGAACTGTCATATGTATATACAACAATTATTTTAGGTATCGTCATCAGCCTTATATTTACCGAGCTGACGGGAATATCGGCGGGAGGCATAGTTGTTCCCGCGTATCTCGCGCTGACTGTAAACCAGCCGAGCATACTCATAAGCACATTGTCCATTGGAATAATGGCATATGTTGTCGTTGAGTTCGGTCTTTCAAGAATAATGATGCTGTACGGAAAGCGCAAGTTTGTCGCGCTGATACTTACGGCTCTGATATTCAGAATAATAATCAATATCGCGCTTCGCGGAGTGTTTGATGATTTGGACGCATTGACAAGCGTAGGTGTTGTTACAGCCGCGCTTATAGCAAGCACAATATCAAAGCAGGGCGTAAAGTACACTCTCGTCGGTGCTGTAAGCGTTACGGCAATAGTATATGTGCTCGTTGAATTAATAGCGATGGTCTGAGGAGCGAACGATGGAGCGCAATAACAAACTCAAATTCAAACAGCGCATACAGCGGTCTATAAGGAGGCGCAAAACAGCGTCGCCATGGGTCTACATATGCTCGTCGGTTGTGCTTATGGGCGTTGCTGTCGCGCTAAGATACATCCCGATAGGCGGGGCTGCGCCTGAGTATGACGGAATCGCCGGCACGGGCAAGTTCACCGCCACATACACAGGCAATGTAAACTGCGTTGGCGACGGAAAGCTTATGACCACCGCTGATTATGAGAAGTGTTTTGATGGCGTGAAGGGAATATTCGATAAGTCCGACCTGCTGAGTGTTGCTATAAACGATCCTATAATCGAGGACGCGGTTGAAACCTATCAGAGTGGAATGTCTATCAAATTCGCGGACAGGTATTTCAATTCTGATTTCGCTGATGCTCTTTTCGACATCGGCGTCAGGGACGCAACAATATGCAACGCAAACATATTCCGCTATGGCTCAAAGGGCGCGCTTGAAACCTCACGCTTGTTGGAGTCCGCTCACGCGCCTGTTGTAAACGGGCCGGAGGATGCCGGAGGAATAGCCGTATCGGGACTTGATACATCGTCATCCGCAGACGCTGCCGTATATACAAGGTATCTGGACAGAGAGAAGGGCGTCGATATAATTCATGTTGGAGTTGAAACCTCGGATGACAGAACCCGCAATTACAGATCATACGACGTCAGAACCTATAATGATAAGGATAACAACATCGTCCGCGATGTGACTAATCTCAGGGAGCAGAATCCCGACGCATTCATTGTGGTTACGGTTAGTTGGGCGGAGCATTACCTGCTCAAGCCTTCAAATTATATGCGTGACATATGTCACTCGATAGTGGACTGCGGTGCCGACATGGTAGTCGGAACGGGCATACAGATAGTGCTTTCCGCGGAAAAGTACGGCGACGGAATGATATTCTACGGTCTTGGCAATCTTGTCGCAAACGAGGCTTATACCATGACACAGAGGGGTGCTGTCCTCAACTGCGTATTTGACGACGCGGGGGATGTGACATATGAGCTGGTTCCGCTGACCGTTCAGGACGGCCGGCCGAGCATCTCAGATTCCTCAATAATACTCAGAACTCTTGTTTCGGATATTGGCACATCCGATTACACAATAGAGAACGGCAAACTCATAATTAAATAAGGTTGGTAAACATGGATAATAGTAACAGCAAAAGCATGACAAACAAGGGACTTTTGGCATTCGTCTGCATTGCAATGGTTCTGATTTTCGCACTTATAGCGATAGTGTACGTTCCCAAGCTCATAAGCCATCCGGATGATGAGAAAAACGCGGACGTACAGGCAAGCGAAACAAACGGAGAATCAAATAACGGCGGGAACAATATACAGCCGAGCGAGTCTGCTGAGGTTACGCCGGAGTCCACGGAGTCTCCCCTCATAATAGCGGGATCGGGCGTTGTAAGCTGCTCAAACCCGCTTGCCGCCGCAATAGGCAGTCATGTGCTTGAGAGCGGCGGTAACGCTGTGGACGCGGCGGTCGCGGTATCATTTGCGTTGGGCGTACTTGAGCCCTATGCTTCAGGAATAGGCGGCGGAGGAGGAATGCTGGTCTACGATCCCACCACCGATACCAGCATGTTCTACGATTACCGTGACGCGGCGGGAGCCGATATAGTCAGCGGTACATTCAATAAGACGGGCGTTCCCGGCTTTGTAAAGGGCATGGAAACCGTATTCCAAAAGTACGGAACCCAGTCATGGGGAAGCCTCATACAGCCCTCGATAGAATATGCCGATAACGGCTTTGCGATAAGCGCAAGCTTCGCAAGGCATCTGCAGTCGTCCCATTCAAAGCTCAGCAGCAAGAATAACCCCCAGTTTTTCTCCGGCTCAAGGCTCCTTAAAGAGGGCGAAACGGTCTATCAGAAGGAGCTTGCCAATACATACAGGCTTATACAACGCTATGGAAGCAATATCTTCTATGGCAAGGATCAATCCATCAGAGAGCATATAATTGAAGCGCTTAACTATAAGCTCACGGATGAGGACTTCGACAACTACCGTGTTTATGAGCGTGTGCCGGTCGAGGGAACCTATCGGGGAAATAAGATCGTATCTGCGTCCGCTCCGTTTTCGGGAACAACTCTCATCCAGATGCTCGAAATTGCCGAGGATGTCGAGCTCGGAACATATGATGACGACGTGCTGAGGTATGCCAAACTGATGGCGTCCATATCATCGGTCACTCTGAAGGACAGAAGGAAGAACATTTGCGATCCCGCATTCCATACGGTACCGGGCGACCTGCTTACCGATGAGCATATAGCAAGCCTCATTGAAATGGTAAGATCGGGAAATCCTGAGTTCATTGAATCCGATCCTGAGCATGAGTCCACCACCCATATCTCCATAATAGATAAGGATGGAATGATGGTATCCGTTACCAATACGCTCTCGGACTTCTTCGGACTCGGCACATATGTCGATGGATTCTTCCTCAACAACACAATGGTCACCTCAAGCGGTGATCCAAATGCCAAGAATTACTGCGTCAGGGGACAGCGTCCGCGCTCCTTCGCGGTTCCGACATTCATATTCTGCGAGGATGGCACAAAGCTTGCGCTCGGCTCCTCCGGCGGCGACAGGATACCGCAGGTCGTTATGCAGATAATCATACGCTACTTCAATGGCGAAACATTGCAGGAGGCGTGCGATAAGTCGAGAATCGTTATGAACGGCGTACAGTATTATATGGAGGACAGGGATATTATAGACCCCGAAGGCACGCTTGACGCGAATGGCTTCCAGAAGCTCTATTATTCGACAAGGGAGTATTTCGGAGCGTTTAACGCCGTCGGAATTGATAAGGATGGCAACGCCTTTGGAGCTGCCGACCAGCGCAGGAACGGAAGCGTTGAGAGCAGCGAAGCAACCGAGAATCCCGATCAGACAGAGCAGGTAAATCCGTAAGAAGCACTTCGGTATTGACAATACCATTCAAAATCAAATATGGAATCGACAAAGCGAGGTGCAGCATTTGCTGACCTCGCTTGTTGTTATGAATCGGTCATTCCGAATACGGAGGGAATCGAGTTTTCAACTTGATCGGTTCTTACCCTATGGGCGGCTTATCGGGCCGAACAAATTATGTATCGTTGCAAACTCGCCTGTTGAAGTGCTGTCAATCAGCTTACAGGCATCGTCAAAGCTAAACCTCCAAACATCCGCCGTACCCCTCATTTCACATAGCAAGTTTTCATCTTCGGGGAAGAATTGGAGAGAAGCAATCTTTTTCACATTCCAAACAAGCTCGTTCCCCTCCATAAACAACGACGCCTCGGCTCCGTTTACCTGATAGAACTCATGGAGTGTTCCGGCTTCGGAATCACAGGCAAAGAGCATTGCGGTATAAATATCTTCGGCTTTCACCTCTGTGTCCTGCCCGATAAGCTTATGGAGCTTTTCAGGGTCGGTCACGGTCGCGGATACATACAGCTTTTCGCCGATAAACTTGATGTCCTTTATTTTGACATTCATAGAATCAACATCAAATGAAAATTCTCCCGTCAGTACACCGTGTTCGTCAAATTTCATTACGCTTGATTCATGATCTATATTATCCTTTGTTATGATTAAAGGAAGCGCGATGTATCCGTCTTCGCATTTATACACTTCATTGATCCAATAGTTTCCAACAGGATTCTCAACGTTGAATACTATGTTCCCGTTTGCATCGAACCTTGTCACGCATATTGCGATTTCATACTTCGCGTAGTTGCGTTTTACGGAGAATGCAGTAACGCCTCCGTCCTGTTCCGGTACAAGGTTATTGGAATCATATTCGATCATGTCGGAGGAGTCATATTCCTGATCGTCGCCCCATTTGGTCATCCACAGAAGCTCGCCGTCATCGTTCAGCTTGAAAACGGCAGGCAGTACGATGCTTCCCTTGTCGGATTTGATTAATCTCTGTCCAAATGCC
Source organism: uncultured Eubacteriales bacterium (assembly GCA_902787375.1). GTDB lineage: Bacteria > Bacillota > Clostridia > Christensenellales > CAG-138 > UBA3857. The sequence goes on along the minus strand of CADAGD010000018.1, from coordinate 44,369 downwards.
GCTGTTCCTCCTTTTACGGAAACTGCCGTAGAGCATGAATATAATTCGGGAGAGGAAAACTCCCATACTATTTTTCTGTTAACTTCTTTCCATACGCCACCCTCTGATTCGTTAATTACAAAGCATTGATATTCCCGCGCGTCGAGTTTCTTTTCTGTTTCCGAAAGATATACGGAAATGAAATCCGATGTTATGGGGTTGTCACCTAACATTATCTCCCAACCCTCGAAATTGTTCGTTTCGCGGCTGTGTGAAAGCACCTCCGCAGTCTTACTGTAGGTAAAGCTCTCGGTCGTTATGTCACGATAGACCGCCTTTATCTCCGCGCGGGAAAGCCCTTCGGTGGATAAGCCGTTTGCTTCAAAATACTCGATGGCAGCGTTATACTCTTTCGCTTCGGCTGCAATAGCATAGCCGCCGAATGTCATGCCAATGACCAGTACCGCGCAGGCAGCGATCGCAAGCCACCCTCGTTTTGAAAGCCTTGGAGCTTGACGTCTTTTCCCGGCTGTTTCAAGCCCCGTTTGGGCGTCGAGCCTTTCCATAATGCGCTTGTTTTTCTCTCTGCTCAGCTTTTTCTCGTCGATGCCGTCAAGGAGCGTGTCAAGCTCCTCCGGCTCAAAATCCATAATATTATCCCTCATTTTCCGCACCTCCTATAATTGTACGCAGTTTTTTTATCGCTCTGTGTGTTCTCGTGTCAACATTAGGAACGCTTATCCTGAGCCTTTCGGAAATCTCCTTCGACGATTGTCCGATCAGGTATTTACGGACTATTATTTCGCTATCCGGCTTTCCGAGGGATTCTATGGCTGAAATCAGCTCCGCCCTTTCGGCTCCGTGTTCAGCGTCCGCGTTCGATGGTATAAGCTCGCTCATACCATCCATGGATATATCTTTCTCGGAGCGTCTTGCCCGCCTCATAACGTCGTAAGCGTTGTTGAGCGCGGCTTTCGCAAGAAAGGATTTTATACTTCCCCTGCAGGGATCGAACCTTTCCCGATAAAGCCAAAACTCGGTGAAAACGTCTGCAACACACTCCTCAGTGTCCGCTTCCGAAAAGCTCGGAGGATGCAGACGTCCTCTTACTATCGCCCATACAAGACCGGAATACGTTTTTACGATCTCATGCATTCCCCTGTCGGGATCGGACTTGAGTAGCTTCAAAAGCTTTTCGTCGCTCAACCGCTCACCTCCCTTCGTTGTTTTGAATCGATTCACATATTACTGCGTAAGAATCAGCAAGCTTCTTACAGCAGATGAACATTTTGGTGCGAAAATCGCCATATACGGTATGTGGCTTGCAAAAATGCGGGAATAGTTGACGGCATCTAAAAAACTGTGAATATCAGCACATATTGACAGCCTATTAAAAAGTCCGCCGCTCGTTGGAGCGACGGAACATAGCTTGCTGCTAAGGTTCCCCGATGGCTGTAATTCTGTACTGATTCATGTGCTAAAGCATTACTTGTTTTCTATGCCGCCCGCCCTGAGAAAACGCTTCGCCGTTTCATAATCGGATTTATCTATATCGCTGTAGTCGAGCATTTGACGGTATTTTTGTGTGTTCCCCGATAAAAGCGAGAAAATCCTTTTTATCCAGAAATACGGAAGCAATATCGGCACTTTCTTCAAAAGAGGATAATGTGCTTTCATCCTGTGAAAGGGCAGAAATATGGCTGCGGTAAACGATTTGAGCTTGCCAAGCCACATGCTCTTTCCGCCGGACATGGATTGGATTCGTACTGCCTTATATAGTTTGCTTTTTCTTGAGACAGAATCCTTTAAAGAGTAGTTTAGCAAATACTTAGAGTTGGAGTCAAAGTCAGAATCTCCCATACAAGCTGCTGCAAGATTAATCATTCTTTCATGAAAAAGCAGTAATCCAAGATCGTTGAGTATTCTATTAACATAATCCCAATTGTTAACAGTTTTTTTTAGTAGCCATGTATCTACTATCCTCCGTATAATCAGATTGCCTACTTTAAAATCATTATATAAATGAATGAAATGAAATATATAAAAATCATCATTGCACATCTTGAATATATGCCGTTGTTGTTCAAGTGCTTTTTCCCAAATGGTACATTCCCACTTCTTTTGATTACTGACATTTTCTGTCAAACGTTTGTGAATTTCAACATACAATACATCTTTTTTAAAAGTATGATGCTTCCATGAATCCCCTCCACATTTGGCAAATCCTAAACTGCTCATAACTGCATTGACATCAATGCGGTTAAATGGCCTGATAAGAATGTCCAAATCACACATTTGACGCATAAGTCTCTCAGGATAATAATTACGCAACTCCCAGCCTTTTAAGGCAATACAATCTAGACCCGCACGACTAAGGCTTTCAATAACTTTTTTGCCTTCGTATTCTTGAATTGTCGCTACTCGTATTGCACTAAGTAAAGAGGAATGCAACCTCTTGATAAGCATCGAGGCTGCATCATAGCCGTTACCGGAATGCTTTTTCACGAGGAGTTTTAGCGTGGGGTATACAGTAAGTAGTATATCGTTCCAAACTATCATTTCGGCTATTTCAGCAATGTTGTCAGGTTCGGGAAAATCTGAAGGAATGCCGAAGCTTTCTCGAACAAGAGCAAGCACAAATCTTTGATTGCAAGGCATATCTGCTGGGAGCATGGGATTCCACCTTTCGCTTTTTCTGAGTGTGAAAAGTGCTGACAAAGAGGTCTGTGTATCGGCAGAAAAGTTTTGTTACAGCGCATTTCAAGATACTGTTGCATTGTAGCCCAACGGATGGGAAATGTCAAGGATATAAAAGCCTGATTTGCGGCTTGCTGTTTTAAAAAGCGGAAAAGAAGTTAAGCTCGCGCTCAAGCACATCGGCGTATTGCTGAACGACGGGAGCGAGCGTTGCGAGCCATTGCCGCACATCATCACGGTTTTTGTAATCAAGCGGAGCGCGCCTTATATCGAGCGTCCTGCGAAGCGGGCTTTCATCGGCAAATATATGTTCCTCCAAAGCCCAACAGCCCGCGCGTGTTTTGGATATCACATCATTGTGGCGCAGGGTATATATGCACCTTGATATATCGAGCAGCCATCCGCATGAGTAGAGCGATTTATCCGTACTTGTGACGTATCTGCGTATGGCGTCGTAATGATTTCTGACAGCGGCAATAAGCTCCGACCTTTCGGGAGATACGAATATGCTCCTGTCTGCCGTTCCCCAAATACGCCTTCCGTAATGGGCAAGCTCATATCTTGAAAATACATCGGGTGAGCAGTTGTCTGTTATACGTTGCCCGGATGTTCCCCAATAGACCAGTCGTTCAAAGGAACCGCTGAAATAGCCGTTATAATCGACTATGACGCCCTCGAATAAGCGATAGTAGGGATTATTAGGTTCGGCTTCAGCCAATGTCTGACGCAGCATGAGCAGCTCCCGTGCCTGAGATTCGGTGATGGGAGATTGGGATAGGAATACGAAATCAATATCGCTCCAACCAAGCTGAAAATCATCCAGAACGATGCTGCCGTACAGCCATGCGCTGTGAGTGTTGTGGTTCAGTATGCGATCAATTTCCCTCATCATACGGGCTATGGCTTTTTCCATGAGCGGCGGTTCTCCTTTTAATCTCACAATACTATTTGGACTATGGCAGTATTATAGCAGCATCCGGTGACATAGTCAATAAAATATATAATTGAGCGTATTGACATACGGTATTTGTCGTTATACAATATAGTTGTACTGTAAGACAGCGAATTTCCATACCCCTACAACTATAATACTGTGTAAACAGAAAGGATTTTTTTGTGAAAAGAGTTAATCTGCTTGTTTGCGCAACAATGCTGTTAATAGCCGTTTCTCTTTTGGGAGCGTGTGCCTTTAACAATGTAAGAAAAGATGCTAAGACGCAATTTATAGGAGATTTCGAGCTTGACGTTGACAAAGACAGCCTCAGGTTTGAAGAGTTATTCAATAATTATGAGGGATTTCCTTATGAGGGGATCGCATTATATAAAATAACTTTGGATAGCGAGGCACGGAAAGAGCTCTCGAAATGGAATAGTTTCCCCATCTCTGAAAATGCCGAGTTGTTTTTAGAAAGCGTATCTAATTATGTTGAGCTTCCTGAGATAACCGACGGCTATTGGATGTTTATTAATCGAAATCCAAAATCACAGAAATATACAGCTGTTTCTATGTGTGTATACGATGCAGTAGAGGAAGTTGCATATCTGATAACGATGGATAGCTAAGTACATCGTGCTTTTTAGCCGATTAGGAAGGTAGTCAACATCTGGCAAGCAATGCCTCATTGGGCACATGAGGCGAAAAAAAGAAGGAGCTTTTGCGCTAAGCCCCGAAAAAAATCCTCTAATTTTGATAGTGCCATTGTTTCCACCTCATCAGTCAGACTTCGTCTGACAGCTTCCCCTCAAAGGGGAAGCCAAGAAAAGCAGACTTTGTCCGTAGTCTGACCGCTGACAAACTCAAGTCAGCGGTCTTTTTTTGCGAATTAATCTCAAGATACTCTCTATCCGAAAGGCTTTGCATGGCAGTATTATAGCAGAAGCCAATGGCACAATCAATAAAATATATAATAAAAATATGTTGACACACGACATATATCGTGATATGATACAGTCGTACCACGACATAACGGGAGGCGATATATATGAAGAAGAATGAACCAATGTCGGAAAGCTATTACTACATACTGCTGTGCCTGGCGAAGGGCGCGAATCACGGGTATGGCATAATGCGGATGACGGAGAACCTGTCCGATGGAGAGGTTACGATTGGATCGGGAACCATGTACGGAGCGACGAGCAACATGATGAAGAAGGGTTGGATATGTGAGATAATGTCCAACGAGGCGGGGCTTGAGCGCAGAAGGCTTTATCAAATCACCGAAAGCGGGCGGGATGCGCTGAGCGCGGAGATAGCAAGGCTAAAACGTATGTTGAAGAATGCGGAGGAGGTGTGATCATGTCCAAACAGAGTAAAAGGGTTTTCAGAATGTATGCCGCGTGGAATTATCAGAAGGAGATTGATGATTTAAACAGCGCGTCGGATAAGGGCTGGCAGCTTGTGAAAGCGGGAGTCTTTAGTTGCAAATTTAAAAAGAACAACAATTTACGCTACCGCTATCAGATAGACTACAATAGCATAACCGATATGGGTCGTTATATTGAAACATTCCGCGAACAGGGTTGGGAATACGTCAATTCCACATTCAACGGCTGGCATTATTTCAGGAAGCTCTATGACCCATCGCAGCCTGAGGAAGCGTATGAGATATTTACCGACAGGCAATCTCTTGAGGAAATGAACAGGCGTTGGGCAAGGTTTGCGTTCATACTCGGAGCAATAGAAGGCTTGATGGCATTAGCGGAGGGGATTTGGTGCATAGACAAGCCAAGGATGCCATCGCTCATATTGGCCTTGATGTGCGTGTTGGTCAGCGCGTTTTTGATACGGGGCGGCTTAATAATGAGAAATCCCGACTCTGCGCACAGAAGAAAGGGAAGTGCGGCTTTCCTTCCTGTATTGCTGGGAACGGTCGTAATTTGCGGCACACTCTCATGCGTGTTGATGATCATGCGTCCTAACTTTTCAATGGCGTCGCAGGCGGATTCTGTTTCCACGCCCATGGTCGATAATCGTTTTATTGATTTTGAGGTGCGCTATCCCGATAACTACTATCTCGACGTTGACATAGACGCCGAGGCTCCGGTTACGATAAGTGTTCTCAACGCCGAGGGCAACATGGTCTATACGGTGACGGAGAAAAGCTTCCATGAAAATGGTATTCGCCTGTGGCTGCCCGCGGGAAAGTATTGGGTAAGCAGCTCATACGAATCGGGATACGAAATAAAATGCTCACTTGATTGATAAAAACCGAATAAAATCATATGTAAAACGCCTTGAGCCTTCCGTAAGCACGGAAAGCCCAAGGCTTTCAGACTGCTGACAACCCCCAAATGTGCTGAAAATATCTGCCTTCCCCTATGAGGGGAAGGGGAACCGCCGCCCCGACGGTGGTGGATGAGGTGGCAAAAAAACTCAATAAGCACTTAGCTTATTGTTTCGGTAATGCTTTAACGGTTTTATCCCCGATCCCGCCCTCATTTCACGGTCAGCGTCGTGGTGATTATATGTCTTTTCCCAAAAGGAATAACGATGCGCATGTACGCGATTGGGGCATAACGATTATAAAAAAACGCGGCCCTGTTTGCGTCAATACAGTTGAGAACCCTTTATACCCTCTGTCTCAAGGAGGTTTGACACTCGCCCCGTGAAACTACCGTCGTTAAGCTTAAAGCAAATCGACCGTCCAATTCGCCTGTTGCAGCGCGTTGTCGGTCAGACGCAGGTCGCGGCTCATGTCATCGACCTGTTTCTGGAGCTTGCGGACATTTACCGTGCTTAAAATCTTTATCTCGTTCCTTGTGGCTCTTGAAGCGAGATTCGACGCCTCATTGAGAAAGCTGCGATAGATGGATACCTTAAATGTCAGAGCGTCACGCTTTGCGATAAGCTCCGTAAGCGTTTTTCCGTCCACGCTTGTCATTGAGTTGGTCTTGTTTATGCGTGTCATCAATTCCTCAAGACGCGCGGAGCAATCATCAAGCTCCTTTATAAGCTCGTTCGGATCCTCGGCGGGCTTTTCACCCTCCTGAACCGTGGCGTTCCTTATAAGACGCACACGGAGCTGTTCCATGCGGCGGTTGATGTCCGCACGCTCCTGTAAGGCTTCCGCAAGTTTCATAACTCCTCCATAGAAATAAAAAATCTTCTGACCTTATTATAATTCAAAAAGTCCCTTTTTTCAACCGAAGAGTATAAATTATATTCCCTTTCGACAAGCGATATGTTATAATGTGATAAGTTTAAAAAATAGGAGGTAGAGCCTATGGATTTAGTCAATGTTTTGAACAGGCTTGTCAAGGCGGAGGGCGTGACGGGCTTTGAGCATTGCGGGATAAACGGCGTTGTGAAGGAGCTTTTCGAGCAGTATACGGAAGGCTTTGATAATGCGCGTGTTTATTCCGATGTGAACGGCAATGTATTTGCCGAGGTTGGTGACAGCGGCCCCACCCTGCTTATTATGGCACACATGGACGAGATAGGGATGTGCGTCACGGGCATTGAGAAGAACGGAATGCTTAGGATGGCGTCCGTTGCGGGAGTTGATCCGCGCGTGCTGCCCGGATCGCGTGTGCTTGTGCTTGGAGCCGAGAGGCTGACGGGAGTTGTGGGAGCCATACCTCCGCATCTTACCGCGTCGAAGGACGCCGCCTACAAATGGGACGAGCTGTTTGTCGATTTGGGCTATCCGTATGAAAAAGTGTGCGAGCTTGTCAGCGTCGGCGATAGGATAACATTCTATCCTGAGGATGTTCTTGAGCTTAAAAACGGCTTCATATCATCCAAGACGCTCGATGACAGAGCGCTTATAGCGGCGGAGCTTTACTGCCTTGAGATACTGAAAAAGCGCAGATTCAACTGCAAGGTCGTAATGTGCGCCTCGGTCAATGAGGAAAAGACGGGACTTGGCGCAAGGACAGCCTCTGTCAGCGTCAAGCCGGATATGGGAATCGTAATGGACGTGACATTCGGCAAGGCGGCATGCACGCCCGATGAAGCCGATATGGACGAGATGCTCCTTGCGGTGGGGCCGAATATCCATCCCAAGATGTTTGCAAAGCTCAAGGAGGCAGCCGACGGCGCGAAGCTTAAATGGGACTATGAGCCGTGCATGGGAGCTACGGGAACGGATGCTACGGATATGCAGGTTGCGGGCATGGGAGTGCCGTGCGTGCTGATTTCTCCGCCGCTGCGCTATATGCACACAAATGTGGAAACGATAAGCGGAGAAACTCTGCTCAACTGCGGAAGGCTCTGCGCGGAATTCATAACAGCTCTGGATGAGAATTGGAGGGAAATGCTATGCCTCGACTGATGGACATAAAGCTTGCGGATACCTGCCTTGAGAAGCTGTCAAACATACGCGGCGTGAGCGGCGACGAGGGAGAGGTGCGCAGATTCATAAGGGAGGCTGTGACGCCTCTTTGTGACGAGGTCTATACCGATACGATGGGCAACCTCTATGCGAGAAAGAAGAAGGAGGGGAAGCCCAAGGTCGCGCTGATGGCGCATATGGACGAGGTCGGTATGCTGATAAACAACATACGCAGCGACGGCGAGCTCGAATATTCTCCTGCGGGCATAGACTGCCGCGTAATGCCGGGACGCCGTGTAGCGGTCGGCAGGGACGGCGTGCCGGGAGTGGTCGGCACAAAGCCCATACACCTCCAAAGTGAGGAAGACTTTGCGTCGAGCGTGCCGCATAAGAGGCTCACGATAGATATTGGCGCGAAGGATGCCGATGAAGCGAAGAAATATGTCAAGGTGGGCGATTATGCCTGCTTCACGACGAAGTTTTCCGAGTTCGGAGACGGAATGTTCATGGGCAAGGCACTTGACGACAGGGTCGGATGCGCCATACTGATAGAGCTTTTGAAGCAGGATTATGACTGCGATATTTACGCCTGCTTTACCGTGCAGGAGGAGGCGGGCCTACGGGGAGCCAATCTTGTTGCCGACCATGTAAAGCCAGATATTGCGCTGAATTTTGAGGGAACGACGGCGAACGACATGCCCGAAGCGAAGGGGCATGAGTCCGTTACAAGAGTGGGCAGAGGGCCGGCAATCACGTTCATGGACGGAGGAACGGTCGTGCGTCCCAAGATGTTCGACGCTCTGAGAAGCACGGCGCAGGAGCATGGGATACCGTTCCAGATGCGCCAAGGCACGAACGGAAGGACGGACATAGGCCGCGTGCATATCGACATGGGCGGGTGTATCGCAGGGGGCATATCGCTTCCGTGCAGGTATATCCACTCCGCGACAAGCGTTGCTTCATGGGAGGATTTCAAAAACATGCTGCTGCTTGCCGATTATTTCCTTGAGGACAAAAAGTTTTGCGAGGTGTTAAAATGAGTAATGAATTAAAAGAGCTGATTCGTGAGATAACGGAGGTTTACGGCCCCACGGGACGTGAGGAAAGGATTGCCGATTTTATAGAAAAACGCATATCCCCGTATGTGGATGAGATACGAAGGGACGCCATGGGCAATCTCATATGCACGAAAAAGGGTACGAGCGGCAAGCGCGTGATGCTCTCGGCGCATATGGATCAGATAGGGCTGATCGTCACCGACATTGACGAGAAGGGCTTTTTGAGGTTTGCTCCGGTCGGAGGAATAAATCCCGCTATAACCGCCTGCCGCGAGGTCGTATTCGAGAACGGCGTCAGGGGCGTGACGTATTATGAGCAGAAGACCGTCACGGACGGCAAGCCGACGCTTGCGCAGATGTTCATTGATATAGGCTGTGACAGCCGCGAGAAGGCGGAAGGGCATGTCAGCATAGGCGATATATGCACATACGCCCCGCATTTTGTCGATATGGGGAACCGCGTCGCCTGCGGTGCGCTCGACGACAGGATATGCTGCGCCATACTCATTGAGGCGATGAAGGATATGAAATCCCCGCATGAGATATGCGTGTGCTTCACCACGCAGGAGGAGGTCGGGCTTCGCGGAGCGACCGCCGCGGCATACTCGATCGCCCCGGATTTCTCGATAAATATGGACGTCACAATGTCGGCGGATACCCCCGAATGTATGCCCCTTCCCATGAAGATGGGCGAGGGCGCGACGATAAAATACATGGATAGGTCGGCGGTGTTCACAAAGCCCGTTATCGACTTCATGCGCAAGGTCGCAAATGATAACGGCATCAAGACCCAGAATGAAATACTAAAGGCGGGCGGAACCGACAGCGGAGCCATTCAGTCAGCAAGGGGCGGCGTCGCTTCGGGCTGCGTTTCCATAGTCACCCGCTATATCCATTCCCCCGTCGAAATGGCGGATCTGGATGATTGCGCCGAGGCGGTCAGGTTCGTCCGCGCTCTTGCGGAAAGTGAGGAGCTTCCGCTGAGCTGATAGCGAAAAAGCAAATTACAATAGGGGACGGTCTGTGCGAATAGACCGTCCCTTTATGTTGCAAATCAGGCAGGAAGGCAGACAAACAAAATGCCTCCCCTGTGAAAAAAGGGAGGCAGAACACGGATAAACGACGTTTATTTGATGCTAAGAATTATTTTCCGCCAAGAAGACGGTTATACATAAGGGTTATGTCTGATACACTCACAACTCCATCGTGATTCAGATCGGCATTTGTCAAACTCTTAGGCGTAATCTCTGTCACATTGCCGTTGAGCAGGTAGAAGTATAGAACTGTTACATCATTGAATGTAAATTCGCCGTCGCCGTTGGCATCACCAAGGATACCTATATTAGTGGCAACTGTGCCGTTTACAACAGCGAATTCTACAGTATTGAGATTATAATCAAGTATCTCTTCTTGACTATTGTCATAGGAGATGTTGACGTAATACTCACCTGCTTCAGCATTTTCGGAAATCTGGAATACCAGATTGACTATTACTCCATCCACATAGAGATCATCGTTTGCCGTGATATCGTTGTTCCAAACAAGAATATAAGGATTGCCGAGAGTGTTAGAGTGTTCCTTGCCCGGAAGAATACCTGTATCTTGTACCTCAATAAGTGTTAGTGCAGGATCGAAGCTGAGTTTGAGCTTCATATCAATGAAACCGGGATTATCTTGAATACTAACAGGCACAGTAACAATGTCGCCGGGATGTCCTTCAACTGTTCCGACGATAATTGTCGGCTCTCCTTCTTGTATCAGGGCTCTTTGAACATGAATACCTTTGTCCAGATGCGGAAGTTCTTCATACCCTGTCCAACAGGCAAGATGTCGAGCAAGTATTGCACGATCTTTTGTTGTGACCTTGCCATCAAGATTAACGTCGGCAGCAACAAAGTTTATCATAGAAGAAGGATAGTTTGCCCAGCCTGCAAGATAACGCGCAAGGATTGCTCTGTCTATTGTGGTAACTCTGCCATCAGAATTGACATCACCAAGAAGTACATCGATGACATGAATATGACCGTTGACTATGAAGAACTCAACCGTGTCAAGATTATAATCATGTATATCATCATCGATAACATTATAATCTATGGTAATTGCATAATCCCCCGCTTCGGTACCATCAGGTACAGCGAATGTCAGCACAGCGATAGTTCCGTTCGACATAATATTACTTGTCGCAGTAGTATCGTTATTCCAGACAAGCAGGTATGGGTTGGCTATATCAGAAGAACCCTCAAATCCGGGAATTAGTCCAGTATTTTCAACCGAAACAAGAGTAAGGAGAGGATCATATCTCAGGTGAAGCTTCATGTTAATAAAGCCGGGGTTGTTTTCGATACTTACGGTTGCGGTAACTGTATTGCCTGTTACTGCAGTTGGACTACTGACTACGATTTTGGGTTCGTTCTCCGGAATCGGATTTGGGGTTGCTGTAGGAGCAGTTGTTGGAGTAGGTGTAGGAGCTACAGTAGGAGCCACAGTAGGAGTTGCGGTAGGAGCCACAGTAGGAGTTGCCGTAGGACATTCCGTTGGAGTAGGTTCTTGCTCGTATATCGCAACTATTTCTTTATCTGCTGTTATGTTTGTGTAGCTTTCACTCCAATGCGAAAAAACAAATCCTTCAATTCTCGGTGTTTGCGGAGGAGTAGCAGAGGAACCCTTTAATACGAGTTGATGATCAAGTATTTCACTCTTGTCCTTTCCAAAAAAACGAACATAATAGTATTGATTTGTTGTGTTACTGATGGTTGTGAAATGAATACCCTCCAATGTACGAGGTGGTATCTGGTCACCGGGTTGACCATTAGCATTTAGATCAATGATAAAAATCTGTATAGGCTGACTACCGGTACGTGAGGTTCTTACCCAACCTTCAAAACCGTGATTGCCGGTAATTCCATGCGCAGTATTTACATCGGATCTTGGCTTATTTGCGATAAGAGTACCAGCATAATCGCCGTTGACATAAATATGCATTTTTACGCTTGCAGAAGGGCAATCGGGATCGTATGCCCAACCTTTGAGATATACTCTGCCATCAGCTCCGCTGACTTCTTCGGTTAAACCAACCGGAATGCCGTCCATTTCCATGACAAAAGGCGACTTAATAAAGCCAACGGCATCATTCCAATGACCTTCCATCGATTCGGCATAATACTCTATGTAGTGTTCGTAATCGCCTGAATTGAAAGAGTTATCGGGCTGACTGCCCCTCCAATCAGTAAACGAGAAGGATTCACGTGTAACCCATTCATAGTTCGAGTCCAGATTGCAGTTGGTTCCGCCTATCCAAATTCTTTGCATGCCTGAAAATAGATTTCTGACAAAATCATTTTCTCCGGCAGATGTTATAGTTACAAGATGTCCCCCGTTGGCTACGCAGTATTCATTTGCATAATACCATGTGCAGGGTGTTGTAAACAGATAATAGGTATGACCGTTGTAATAGTGGGCTTCAGGCGTTTCAATGATTGCACTGAGATTATTATAATCAAACTTCAGCCGAACTTCTGTTTCGCCATTAATCGTTCCTTTCAAGCTTCCGTTTGCGATACCGGAAAAGGAGTATCCGTAATTTGGATCAGGCTGCTTCACCTCATAGATTGTTCCACTAGGATAAGTTTGGTAAAAATCTGTTGCATCTGCAGCTACAAGCTCACCGTTTATATATATATCTACGGTGCCATATGAACCAAGATTAGGAGATAGTTTTCCGTCAAGAACACCATTTACGTCAAGATGATAGTAGTTAGATGGGGGCTCAGGACTTGCGCTTACGCTAACACTACCCTCATACAGCAGTGTATTGCCCTGTTGGTCATGTCCGTTACAATCAACGCCAATAGCATAAATTTTGACGCTTACAGAACCGGTTTTTGATGTGGCAAGGTTACCTTCAAAGCCGTGAAATCCATCTATTGAAAAAGCGGCACGAACATCTGAACGATCATGATTTGTATCAAGTGTATATACATGTGTTCCATCAAAATATACATGGATTTTTATACTCATGCTTGAACAATCAGGATCGAATGCCCATCCTGCTACCGTGATTGTCCCAGGACTTCCTGATACATTATCGACACAACCTACAGGAAGCTGATCTCCACTTGGCTGAGGGTTGGGATTTGGTTGTGGATTAACGGGATTTGAGGAACCTGAATAGTTGGGTCGAATGATACATGTTATTACTGAGTTGCTTAATGGGTTATGCTTTTTAACGCTTCGTGAATATAAACTTGATGCAGAACCAGAGTTTCCACCTATTGTTGATATTGTCGAGCCATTTGCCGAGTAGACTATTTCTATATGATTGTTATTTCCGGTTCCGTTCCAATCAATAATACAGAGATCGCCAGGACGTGCAGTTCCAACTGTAACGTAAGTTCCCCCCGCATTTATTAATCTACTTCTTAATCCAGCAACTGCACCATAAAATGGAATAGCCGCACTTTGTCCGGCAAGACAAGCACAGTCACAAACAAAATCAGCGCACCATTGTTCAGTATATCCAAGCTGATTACCAGTCTTTCCTTCCTGAGCAAGTGCTATAGCAACCATGTCTGTTGCACCATTTCCGGTTAAAGTATAATTACTAGAAAAGTTATTGTAGTGAGATTGCGTCTTTGTTGCTTGAGTTTTTTCACAGTTAGTACTAACAATATCGGAAGCTCCGATAGGTACTGAAATTGTCAAAAACGATACTACAAGTATCAATGACATTAGTTTAATAAGTGTTTTTTTCATTGTATTGTCCTCCTTTACAGCATCTTAATTTGGTGTAATTTGTGAACTATAAAGCAAAACCACTATGTGGTTTTCAGGGGGCAACGTTCCAAAAAGCAAATTGCTGTTAATCCCGTTCAGCTTCTGCACTCCAAATGACTGATCTATCTAATGCCTATTATATTAATAACAGTTTTCTAAGATTATTGATTGAATATTGTTTCAATATAGTTCCCCCTTTTTGAGTATTGATGGGTTTGGAGTGCCGATAATATATTGTGTTAAAGGGTAACAGAAAAGCCTTCCGAAGCGCGCAGCCCGAAAGCGGTTCCTTGGGGCAGGTTTTCCCGCCCCCAAGGACTTTCGGAAAACAAAAACAGCCATGTACCTTACATACACAGCCTCGCGCACATCGGAAAGCCTCCGCTGCACCCAAAAGGGGCTTGAAAATGAGGAGAAATTTCCGTATAATATGAATGCGTGTACGGGCAATAGACCCGTTGTGTATGTGGGTGGTTCACATATGCAGGTCGGGAGGATGTTGCCGCATCTTCCCGACTGCCGCGTTATTTTGTTTTCTATATTATTTTAATCTATTTGCTAAATATTGTCAACCATATTTTTAAACTTATTGCATCTTTTTTATTCGGGTTTTTTATTCCGCTTTTTTATTCCGGTTCGGTTTAGGACGGTGGCTTTTGATGTGCCGCATTTCGGATACCCGCTCATCCGAGAACAAACGCGGTGAATGCCGCCTTTGCATAGTCCATGTCCGCGTTAAGGGCGGCAAGACCGCAGAGGAACGGTATTATCGCAGGCGCTATCCGCTTCATCTTCGCGGCGGCTCCCGCCCGCATACGCAGCGCACCGACATCCAACATCACGTTCCATTCGCTCATGGCACGGTCGATGGAGGCTTCCATATCGCCCTCAGGCTCCGCGGCATTGTAGATCGAGATGAAAAGACGCAGACCTGCCTCCCCCAACAGAGCTTCACACAGCTCAGATAATGCCCTGCGCGGCTCGGAATCTCCGCTTATGCCGTCGATCCATCCCAGTATGCGGTCGCCTATATCGCTTATACAGCGTGTTGAAACGATTTCCACTATATCCTGCTTGGCAGGATAGTGATAGTAAAGCGTTCCCTTGCTTATGCCGACTGCTTTGGCTATATCCCCAAGACTGGTTCCCCATACCCCTAGCTCGGAAAACAGTTCCGATGCGGCGTTTATTATGGAGTCCGCTGTGCCGTCCTTCATTTAAACTCACCCCCAAACAGATGATTGCTGTAAACAGTATAGCAGAAATCGCTCCAAAAATAAAGTGCCTTTGATTATGTATATATAATGCCGCGCATGGGCGTATTTGCCGTATTGCACATATAATGTAATATGGCAAACGAGATAATAACAAGAATAATGCTTTCCGGAACTCAAAGGGGAGGCGCGCTGCTTAAAGAGAGCGGCGGCATAACGAACGTCAGCCTGAAGCTTCGAGGTGATTTGCACGGGCTGAGCGTGTTCACCGTTGGCAGTAACGGGATACTGAGAACAGAGTCATATGACGGTACGCTGGATATTCCCCAGACGGGCATATGCGCCATGGCTCTTGCGAAGGAGGGCAAACTCATTGCAAGCGGTTTCACAGGAGCTTGCAGGCAAAACCGTGCGGGAATTCTGGATGAGATTCGCATAAGGGCGGCGGAATACTCCGCGAAGGGCACAACTGAGCGTATGCCCGAACACGATGCCGACACGAACGGCAACGCAAGACAGAAGCTTCCGCCGACGCCGAGTGTAAAGCATACATCCGACGTCACGGAGGGCATACTGGCGCAGGCGAGAATGCTTTTTAATATGCTGAGCGGAACGGAAGCGGGTATTGAAGCTTCGGAGGATAAAGCCTCGGAGGATATTGCGGCGGAGAAAAAGCCTGCGGACGATTATAAAAATGTCGAAAACCCCTTCCCGAAAACATTCCCCGGCTCCTCATGGAAGCAAAAGAGCGGAGAGGAGGAGCTTGTCGGCAGGGTGTTTATAAGCGGCAGGGAAAGGACGGTCATTGCCGTACCCGTCAATATGAGGGACGGACGCACTAGAACCTATGAAAACAGGGGACGCATAATAGTATCAAAGAGCGGTTTCAGATACTTTATCACGTTCGGCGATGGCGATTGACGGATTTTTATAAAATATTTTTAAAAAACTCTATTTTGGGTATTGACAAATGCTCCGCTATCGTGTAAAATAGAAAAGTCGTCGGACGGCGACGATGTGGAAGCATAGCTCAGCTGGGAGAGCATCTGCCTTACAAGCAGAGGGTCATAGGTTCGAGCCCTATTGTTTCCACCATTGGCCCGGTAGTTCAGTTGGTTAGAATGCCAGCCTGTCACGCTGGAGGTCAGGGGTTCGAGCCCCCTTCGGGTCGCCATATTTGCCTCGGTAGCTCAGTAGGTAGAGCAGGGGACTGAAAATCCCCGTGTCGGTGGTTCAACTCCACTCTGAGGCACCACTCGCGGGAATAGCTCATTTGGTAGAGCGCCGCCTTGCCAAGGCGGAGGTGGCGGGTTCGAGCCCCGTTTCCCGCTCCAATTATATGTAGGGATGCTTCCCTGCATATAATTGGAACTGTGAGTCCGCTTCAAGGCTTTCGGAACCGTCTTGTATCCTGATTCACAGCATTATTTTTATATGGCACCATAGCCAAGCGGTAAGGCAGCGGTCTGCAAAATCGCCATCTCCAGTTCGATTCTGGATGGTGCCTCCAAAAATCCTGCGCGACAGCGTAGGATTTTTCCTTATTCACTATTCACTTTTCACTATTAACTTTCCATTCCTGCTTTTCCGCGCAGGATTTTTGGGAGGTAAAAGGTAATAGTGAATAGTGAATAGTGAAAAGTGAAGAAGTAAAACTATAAAGGAGAAAAAAGCATGAAAGAAAGTCCGTTGATGGTCAAATCAAAAGAACTTGCGCTTGAAGTAATCGAGGTGTGCAAGAAATTAAGAATTTCAAAATGCGAAAGCGCTCTAATAAATCAATTTCTTCGCTCCGGGACGTCTGTCGGTGCTAATGTGCGCGAAGCGCAATATGCTCACGGAACTGCGGATTTTATCGCAAAATTGCAGATTGCCCTCAAGGAATGCTCGGAAACCGAATACTGGATCGAGCTTTTGATCGAAAGCGGGTATTATTCCAATAAAGGCATCCTCAATAAGTGCATCGAAGTCAAAAAAAAACTCATTTCTTCTGTCAATACCGCAAAAGCAAAAATCGAATAACTGCACTCATGCCCTGCCGCCATGCCGCGCGGTTTTGGGTTGGCAAAAGCCCCGCCGACAGGCGGGGCTTTTCGCTGCATATTTTCAATCAAATCATGGAAAATCTTGCGCCGAGTATAAGCTGCGAGAAGTCGGCATTATCAACATTCACATAGGAGTAGGCGGAGAACGCGTCAAGATCCATCGTGATATTGATTATGATAAGGCTTCCGGTATTGTTTGTACCGCAGAGCTTGAACACGGTTGAATTTGAGGGTTCTTCCGTGGGAGTGCCTTCCTCGCTTTCGGGGGTGATGAAGCTTCCATAGAAGTCAAAGCCGTCGATAGTGTAATGATACAGGTCTGTGATATTGGGCGTATTGCTCAGAAGGAATGAGAGTGAATCCGTATTCCATGTTGAGACCGCAAAATCGACCTGCTTAATGCCCTTTTCGGGGCAGGCAACTATAAAGCCCGTCGCAGTATTGGTTATGACCTTGTATTCATCGGGGAGGGTAATCGTTATATGCCCGTCGGCACTCTGAACCATATTGGCTGAGGTTGTGGGAGCGGGCGTTGTCGATGTGACACTGCCATCGAAAAACAGGTGCGGTTCACAGCCCTCAGGCACGGTCACTTGCGGAAGCTCGGAGGTTTTTCCGCCAAGCATATCAACGATGCCGCCAAAGCCGTTCTTTATTATGTAATCCATGGCTTCGGGTATAATGTTGCTTGCCGCAATGGCATCGGGACGCGATACGGTTATCTCGATGCGCATATTGTCGGTAACATCGCCGTACACCTCGACAAGTTTAAGCTCGTTGTTTATGAGGTTAAAGCTCCAGGCAATATCCCTGTCGTTTATGGTTCCGAGTATATCGAGCGAGCCGTTGTTGAGCTTGGCTGTACATTGGGAGAACACGTTGGAGCTGGTGCTGCCGGGGATATTCTCCATTCCGTTGACCTGCAAATAGCAGACGCCGTTTCCGGTGCTGTCAACAGCCACACGCATCGCGCAGTCGTTGCTCACTCTGGAGTTCGGAGCATATATGCCCCTTGCTTCGGCGACAGTATATACGCCGTACCAGTCGCCGACAAAGCTTTCAAGCATCGCGTTGTCAATGACTGCCGAGTTCTCCGTCGGCAGAGGAGTTTCGGAGGGCTTTGACGTTCCGAAAAGGCTGCATCCGCAAGCCGAGAAAAGCATCAACGCCATCATGGATAACACTGATAAGCGAATGAATCGTTTCATAATCATGCATCCTCCTTCCTATGCGGCAGCGCTGTCATGGCTGACGGATTGCCGCCGAACGGTATGAGCTTATGCGCCTCAGGAAATGCGTATGGGCTGAGGGTCGGCTCGACGGCGATCTCGTCAACTGCCGATATGCTGAAATTCAGCATGAGCTTTTGTCCGCCCTTTAGTGTAAATTCAAGACCAAGCTCATAGGAGCTGTTGGCATTTACCATGCCCTTGAGCATACAAAGCCCATCGGTCTCTATGCTGTTGATGAACTCGACTGTGTCGGGTATATTGCCGTAGAAGTTGGAGAAGGTCAGATAATCCGAAACGCCTTCGACGAGGACTATTTCAAACGGTGTATCACGAACGACCTTCTGGATGGTATCCGCCGCATAATCCCAGAGAGTATATGCAATGTAGCTGGGCTGCTGCGTTGGGGTTATGACCGGAGCGGTTGTTACATAAGGAGACTGAGTTGTCGGAACCGACGTCGGTCTTGGCGTAATAACCGGAGCGGCCGTAGGAGCCTGTGTGGGTACTGCTGTAGGCTTGGCAGTCGGTGTTGCCGTGGGCTTTGCGGTCGGCGTCGCGGTCGGAGCAACGGTCGGAGTTGCTGTCGGAGCGGCAGTTGGGGTTGCTGTCGGAGCCGGAGTATCCGTCGGCGCATGAGTTGGTGGAGCATCCGTTTCCTCCGCAGGCGGATCAATGGTAAAAACAATTTCGGATTGCCTTGACGCTGCATCATTCGCCGCTGACGCATATGTGCCGGTGGCACAGCAAAGCATAACGAATGAAAGCGAAAGCCCAATGATTTTTTTTATCATTTCATTTACTTCCTTTCCAAAGGACATGGGTTATATTGCTCATGGCGTATTTGAAGGCAAAGGCTCATGCTCGGCGTAATGAAGCGGAGCATAGCACCACTATCCTCAAAATACCCTATTATCTATTATAACAAAACAATTTGATGTATGCAAGTGCTTTTAACGTGATATAAGATTTTAGAAATGCAAAAGAAGAACAATGACCATGCAATTATCCGCGAATCAGCCTCTCGGCTTTTTTTATATCGACGCCGGGGCAGACCTCCATTACACGCTCGATAAGCATTTCTTTTGCCGTATCGGGCGTGTATTCGGATTCGGCGTCTGCTATGAGCTTTCCATATATGTTGTCTGACGGCGTGTATTTTGCAATACCCCAGCCATAGGGACGTCCGTTTTTATCAATCGCGTATTCAAAGCCCGACGGCAGCAGGAAGCATTTCATCTGCAGCTCCGTTATCGCCTTGTCGAATGCCGAGCTTTCCATTTGAACTCTTGAGCGCAGAACGGTGCTTATTAAGGATTCGTTTCCGATACTCTCCATAACAGACAGAGCGTTGCGGGACAGAAGCCCGTCCTCAAACATTCCCTCGTAGTCGTAACCGTCGCGGCGATAACATGCGAGAATACCATACCATTCGGGGGACATGAACACCGCCTTGCCGCGAAAGAGCTTTCCGTATATGCCCACATCGGTTTTCCATTCCCAGGGGCCTTCAACATCCTTGACAAACCATACGGCTGAATTGACGGTATCGCGCAGGCAAAAGCCGGGTATGCCGCATGAAAAGAAGGGCAGGAAGCCTATATCGGATACAAGCGATTTTAGCTGTTCCTTTGTTGAGATAACGGGGAATCTGTCCATTGTAAGCATTGGCGGAAATACTCCTTAAACTGAATAACAGCCTAAAATAAACGCTGATTAACTCAAGTACCTGCATCCTGATTTAAGCGACAATGGCAGGTGACCAAAGGTGTGAAGATAAGCTTTAAAACCAAGCATTCGCATGATTTTTTGCTCATTGGTTTTTCCATTAAGCCGGATTTGCCGGCTCCCTTTGAAAACGGGAGCCATACATGTTGATCAGCACTTACTAAAAAGGGGATACCATGTTTCCAAAGCATCCCCGACATAATACATTACGAAAGCTCAAACGCGCCTGTATAGAGCTGATAATATTTTCCCTGCTGGCTTATCAGGTACTCGTGATCTCCGCGTTCGATTATCTTTCCATGCTCAAGAACCATTATGGCATTGGAGTTGCGGACGGTGGAAAGGCGGTGGGCAATAACAAATACCGTGCGTCCCTCCATGAGCTTATCCATTCCGTTTTCAATGAGCTTCTCGGTTCTGGTGTCGATGGAGCTTGTGGCTTCATCCAGTATCAGAACGACGGGGGAGGCGACTGCCGCACGCGCAATGGCTATGAGCTGACGCTGTCCCTGCGAAAGATTCGCGCCGTCAGAGTAGAGCATCGTGTTATATCCCTCAGGAAGATGGGATATGAAGTAATGAGCGTTTGCTATCTTCGCGGCGGTTATGCAGTCCTCATCAGTGGCGTCAAGCTTGCCATAGCGGATATTGTCCATGACAGTACCCGTGAAGAGGTGCGTATCCTGAAGAACCATTCCCAGAGTGCCGCGGAGGTCGTCCTTCTTTATGCGCCGTATGTCGATGCCGTCATATGTTATTTCACCGTCGGCAACGTCATAGAAGCGGTTGATTAGATTTATTATGGTGGTCTTGCCTGCGCCGGTGGAGCCGACAAAGGCTATCTTCTGTCCCTTCTTGGCGTATACGTTCACATCCTCAAGCACGAGCTTTGAGCCATCATAGCTGAAATCGACGTCATGCAGCTCGATTTTTCCGACGAGCGGAATCTCAAAGGTTTTACCGTTCTCGTCTATAAAGCTCCAAACCTTGGTGCCGTCGGGCTTGGTTTCAAGTATGACGTCGCCGTCGTCTATCTCAGGGGGCATATCCATGAGCTTGAAAACGCGCTCCGCGCCGGCAAGGGCGAGCAGTATGTAGTTGAACTGCTGTGAGATCTCCGAAACGCGGTTCGAGAACTGGCGAATGAATGATAGGAATGTTACAAGCACCGAGCCCTGCACACCTATCAACTGCCAGTTGAAGCTTGAACCCTTGGAGAGCGATTTGATAAGCTCGCCGTTGGCGGCAAACAGTACGCCGATGGTGGTCGTCAGCGCATAGAATATATGCGAAAGATTGTTCATTATGGGGCCCATAATGGAGGCGAGCGTGTTCGCCCTCGTGGCTACATGGCGCAGCTCCTCGTTAATGACCTCAAAGTCTTCCATGACCTTTTCCTCATGGTTGAACACCTTGACGACGCGCTGACCTTCCATCATCTCCTCGATGTATCCGTTGACGGTCGCAAGTGCCTTCTGCTGATGAACGAAATTCTTGCCGGATTTGGAGGCGATGAATTTGGTTATAAGCACAACGAGCGTGCCAAGCACCAGCACTATGAGGAATAGTGGGAGGGACAGGCGTATCATCGTGAATATAACGCCTATCAGCGAAAATGCGGATATAAGGAGCTGCGTCAGGCTGTGGTTGAGCATTTCTCGTATGGCGTCTACGTCGTTTGTATAATAGCTCATCAGCTCGCCGTGGGTCTTGCCGTCGAAAAACGCGACGGGCAGCTCCTGCATACGGTCGAATAAATCAGTCCTCAGCTTCGCCATTACGACCGCCGTACATTGCAGCATCAGACGGTTCAAAGCGTAATTGGTTATCGCGCCGGCAAAATACAGGAATGCCATATAAATGAGCAGCGTGGTGTATTTTGCTACCTGCTCATCCATGTATATGCCCGCCTTGTCGGCAAGCGAGTTTTCAAGTATATCGGTCAGAGGCTTGAGCAGGGCTCCGGCTATGATGGTTGTTGCCGCATAGGCAAGTATAAAGAGTATGGCGGATATGAACGCCCATTTGCAGTTCTTATAATATGAAAGCAGACGTCCGATTGTCTTGAAAAAGTTGTCCGGCTTTCTTTTGCCCTTGTGCCTTGCGATTATATCACTTTGACGAGCCATTATTCATTGCCTCCTTCCATTTGGGAGTTATAGACCTCACGATAGATAACGCTCCTTGCCATAAGCTCGTCGTGAGTTCCCATATCCGATATGCGGCCCTTATCCATGACGATTATGCGGTCGCTGTACATTATGGAAGCTATGCGCTGAGCGATTATTATTTTTGTGGTTCGCGTATTTTTTCATCGGTTGCGGTATCGACAGCCGATGTGGAGTCGTCAAGTATCAGTATCTTGGGCTTTTTAAGAAGCGCGCGCGCTATGCAAAGACGCTGCTTCTGACCGCCTGAAACATTGCACCCGCCCTGACCGAGATCGGTGTCGTAGCCGTCGGCAAAGCCGGTTATGAAATCATGAGCGCAAGCCATTTTGCACGCCTCCACGATCTCCTCGTCGCTTGCGTTCGGGTTGCCCCAGCGGAGGTTATCCTTTATGGAGCCTGAGAACAGCATGTTCTTCTGGAGTACCATGGAAACGCCTTCACGCAGCTCATACAGAGAGTATTCCTTGACATTATGTCCGGATATAAGCACCTCGCCGGACAGAACATCGTAAAAACGGGGTATGAGCTGAACCAGAGTGGATTTTCCCTCGCCCGTTCCGCCGACAACACCGATCGTTTCACCGGATTTGATATGAAAGTTTATGCCGGAAAGGGTAAGGTTTTTTGGATCCCTTATATAGCTGAAATCAACATTCCTGAATTCTATATCGCCGTTTTCGACCTTCAGATTGGAATGCGCGCCGATTATGTCTATCTGCTCGTCAAGCACCTCGTTTATACGTGAAACGGAGGCTTTCGCCATGGCAAGCGATACGATTATAAAGGAGACCATGGCAAGCGAGCTTATTATCTGCGTGGTGTATGTCATAAGACTTGTAAGCTCACCGGGGCCGAATGACTTGTAATGGATTATCTGCATTCCGCCGAGAGCGAGAAGTATGACCGTGCAAGTCCACATTATGATGAGCTGTATGGGGCCTGCGAAA
Organism: uncultured Eubacteriales bacterium; assembly: GCA_902787375.1. GTDB lineage: Bacteria > Bacillota > Clostridia > Christensenellales > CAG-138 > UBA3857. The sequence goes on along the minus strand of CADAGD010000018.1, from coordinate 21,252 downwards.
GTGAATATCTTCTGGGCGTGTATCTGAGCGTTTTTCAGATCGTTGACGGAATCGTGGAATTTCTTTTTTTCATAATCCTCGCGCACGAATGCCTTGACGACGCGCATGGCGATGAGGTTCTCCTGTACGGATGTATTCATGGCGTCGGTCTTTTTGAGCATCTTCATGAAGCGCGGATGTCCCTTCGATACGAGTATAACTATCGAGAGAAGCAGGAATGGGATTGCGACTACAAATATCCATGAAAGCTCGGAATTGATATTGAACGCCATTATGGCGGCGAATATCATCATCATCGGCGCACGAACGAACATACGGATCATCTGCTGGAATACGTTCTGGATCATCGTGACGTCGGTCGTTGAACGAACGATGAGTGATGATGTTGAGAACTTATCCGTGTTTGCAAATGAAAAGGATTGTATCTTGTCGAATATCGCACGTCTTAGATTCTTGGCAAATCCCATTGACGCGACCGCAGCCGTCCTTGCCGCAAGCATACCGCAGGTGAGCGAAAGCAGAGCGGCAAGCACCATCAAGCCGCCGAGTGTGAATATAAGATCAACGGAGCCTGTTTTAAGCTCGGCGGGTATGACTGACCGCAAAAGAAAATCCTCGCGCGCATATAGACCGCCATCCACAATGGCTGCCATGAGCAGCGGTATCAGAACCTCAAGCGCGACCTCAAAAACCATGAAAAGGGGAGTGAGAAGTGTCGGAGTTAAAAAACCCTTGGTGTATACGGCATAACGTCTTATGCCTCGTTCTTTTTTTGTTTGTTCCATGCTTAACCATCCAATCTCTTAATTTGATTCGATTATACCACATTTGAAAAGGAAAATCTCGTTTTTGAGACATTTAAACACAATATATCATGTTGCGCTGTCTTATAAATTTGAGAATGAGCCTTCCCGGACGTTCGGATTCCGTACAAATGTATTTTAAAATACCTATTGAAAAAACAGGAAAAATGCTGTATATTATACACAAGACCGAAAAAGGAGGTTAAAACAATGGGTAAATTTATTATTAAGAATACAAACACGGGTATAAAGTTCGACCTTAAAGCCGCGAACGGAGAGGTGATTGCGACCAGCGAGATCTACAACAGCGAGGCTTCATGCCGCAACGGTATCGACAGCGTTATGAGAAACGCGCCTATAGCTCCTGTTGAGAACCAAACAGTCGAGGGCTTTGAGGTTCAGAAGCACCCGAAATTCGAGGTGTATACTGACAAGGCGGGCGAGTTCCGTTTCAGGCTCAAGGCAAGGAACGGCGAAATAATAGCCGTTTCGGAAGGCTATAAGGCTTTGGCAAGCTGCATGAACGGCATAGAGTCCGTCAAGAAAAACGCGGTGGACGCTCCCATCGAGAAGGTCGAGTGACGGGAGATGTGTGCGGGGATGAATTTCCCCGCCTTACTGCAGAATAATATCCGCCGCGTCGTATCAAAATGAGAGGTTATTATGCTTGAGATCAAGGAAACGACAAAAGAGGATATTAAAAACATACAACGCCTTTGGGCTGACGGAGATGTCATGAGGTTCGTGGGCTTTCCCGACGGACTCCATGAAACGGACGAGGCCATGGAAGAATGGCTCAAATGGAACATATCGCAAAGACCGCGGGCGGTTCACTATTCGATCTATGAGGACGGTGTGTACTGCGGCGAAACATACTACGATATAGATAGGGAGCATGACAGCGCATCCCTCGATATAAAGCTGTTCGGGTTTGCACGCGGGCGGGGTATTGCCGCAAAAGCACTTTCCCATTCCATAGAGGAAGCTTTTAAAAACGGCGCAAAAACCGTATGGGTCAATCCCAACCCGCGAAACGCCAAGGCGATAGCTTTGTATGAGCGATTGGGCTTCAAAAAGAAGAACATGCCTGAGCATGTTGCAGCCTTGGGAGAAGACCCGGCAGAGAGTATCTATATGGAGCTTTGCGGATAACATAACCAAATAACACAAACGGAAGGGAAAACAGCAATGCGTCTTGTTTCAGAAACTCGCTTTATTGAAACAAAGGCAGGGAATATGAAGGTGGTCATATTAAGACCGCGCATACAGACCGAGCCTCTGCCCGGAGTGCTTTGGATACACGGAGGGGGCTATTACGAGGGAGTGCCGGAAATGGTTCATTTTTCGAGGATAAGGGACGCCGCAAAGCAGTTCGGAGCGGTGGTTGTTTCTCCTGATTACAGGCTTTCAAATGATGCGCCCTATCCCGCAGCCCTTGACGATTGCTATGACACATTGCTGTGGCTCAAGGATAACGCTTACAGTCTCGGTGTAGACAGGAACAGAATAATGGTAGGCGGGGAAAGTGCCGGAGGAGGTTTGACCGCGGCGATCTGTATGCTGGCGCATGACAGGGGAGAGGTGGATATTTTCTGCCAATTCCCCATTTACCCCATGTTGGATTGCTATGATACCGAATCATCAAGGGACAACAACAGCCTCGGATGGAACACAAAAAGGAATCATGAGGCATGGCGCAAGTATCTGGGGCCCATTGCCGATAATGATGGAATTCCCGAATACGCCTCCCCGTCAAGACGAAAGAATTATGAGGGGCTTCCGCCGTGCTATACTTTTGTAGCCGACGGAGAGCCCTTCTATATCGAAACATTGGAGTATGTACGAAAGCTCAATGAGGCGGGAGTAAATGCGGTGGTGGATGTATTCCACGCCGATATACATGCTTTTGACGTTATATTTCCCCTGTCCAAGGCCGCAAAGGACGCTAAAGCCTCGTTCCTTGAGCATTACAGGATGATGGTTGGGATTGATGATTCGTTATAAGCACGGTTTTATTTTGATGAAGCGCGTTCCTGTGGAATGACGCTTTTTTTATTTGTCAAACATGCCGTCAGATTCAACAATATAATACTTAAAAAGCCATGAAAAATAAGGCTTTTTGGTGAAAAAGCGCGATTGGTCGTTGACAATATATGACATATAGGATATAATATTGGATATACGATTGAGAGTAATGTGGCATCATGTTATTCTTTAACAAAAAAAGCAAAAGGAGGAAAAAATAATGAACAGGACACTTAGAAGTCTTCTGGCATTCGTGCTTGCGGTTCTGATGCTTGCGTCCATATCCTCGACGGCAATCGCGTCAGTTGTCCGCGACGACGGCAGCAGGAAGCCGGAAACGGTAAAAATCGATCCGAGTACCCTTAATGTTCCCATTATGGGTGAGGACAAGGGTGAGAAAGCAGGCTCAGCCGAGGAAAAGGCTGAGTTTTCGCCTGATGAGATGGTTCGAGTATCCATATTCCTCGAATCTCCGGCAGCCATTGACGCCGGGTATTCCGCCAAGGGAATAGGAACAAATACCGAGGCGGCAAACTACCGTAAATCCATAAAGAATGAGCAGAAGCGGATTACGGAGAGTATTGAAAAGGCAATCAAATCCGACATAAAGGTTGAGTGGAACCTTACGTTGGCGGTCAACGCCATATCGGCGGAAGTACGCTACGGCGATATTGAGAAGATTCGCCAGACAGCCGGCGTAAAAATGGTCGAGCTTGAGAACTATTATGAAGCTCCCAAGGAGGAGGTTTCACATCCCAACACAGCCAATACCTCAACCGACATGGTCGGCGCGGTTCTCGCGTGGGACAGCGGACTCGGCTACACCGGCGCGGGAAGCCGTATCGCCATGATAGATACCGGTATTGATGTGAACCATCAGTCCTTTGACTCCGGTGCTTTCGATTATGCCATTGCGCAGACCGGAAAAGCCATAGACCTTATGACAAGCGTTCCGAGCAATCTTGATCTCAACGGAAGCGGAACATATATCAATTCCAAAATACCATATGGTTATAACTATGTTGACAGAAATAATGATATATCCCATTTGAACGATCTGAATGGCGAGCATGGTTCCCATGTAGCCGGTATTGCTGCGGCCAACCGTTTTGTCGAAAACGGGGCGGCGGGATACGTTGACGCCATTGATCTTGTTCATTCGGTCGGCATGGCTCCCGACGCTCAGCTCTTGATAATGAAGGTGTTCGGCGTCAGGGGCGGCGCGTATGATTCGGACTATATGGCAGCCCTTGAGGACGCCATAATGCTCGACTGCGACGCGGCAAACCTCTCATTCGGCTCCTATGCTCCCGGTTATACATACTCGTATCAGTACCAGGAGATTTTCAACAGCCTCGTTGATAAGGTCGGCAATGAGGGAATGGTGGTTTCCATTTCCGCAGGTAATGCGGGTGCTTTTGACGACGCGGCGGTAACTCCGATGTATAAGGACGACGTCAGCTTCCACACCGGCGGAAGTCCGGGAACCTACATCAACGGCATGACGGTAGCCTCCGCCGACAATATCGGTGAAACGGGTACGCCGCTTATCTTCAACGGCAACCAGAAGGTATTCTATGTCGAGCGCACCGAGAGCTTCGAGGGCGATCTGTACAGCAATCCCGAAATGGTAACTATTGCCGGAAGGTATGACTTCGTCTATATTGACGCGGTCGGCGAGCCGGAAAACTACAGCGCGATAAACGAGGAGTTTGACCTTACCGGAAAAGTGGTTATCGTAAACCGCGGAAGCATCTCGTTCTCGGAAAAGGGCAATAACCTTATAGACTATAATCCGAGAGCTCTTGTTGTCGCGAATAATATTCCCGGCACAATATCAATGCTTCTTGACGATTATACGGGAACATTCCCGATGGTAACCATTTCCCTTGCGAACGCTGAAGCACTCAAATCCAACTCAGCGGTTCATACCGTCGGCGACTATACATACTATACGGGCATCGTTCAGGTAACGAATATACCCGTTCACGGAAGCCTTATAACCCGTGAGGAAGCCAATGTTTCGGACTTCAGCTCATGGGGCGCACCCGGCTCCCTGCTGATGAAGCCGGAAATAACCGCTCCCGGCGGTTCGATCTACTCAGTTGCCGGTACTCATGTGCTTCCCAACGGAAGAATTTCGGGCGGCACGGATAAGTATGAGATAATGAGCGGAACATCCATGGCGGCTCCGCATATCGCGGGTCTTTCCGCAGTTGTAGCCCAGTATCTCAGAGAGAATCCCATGTCGGCAAAGAATGTCGATTTGAGCAACAACTATACTACCCGTGAGATAATACAGAGCTTGCTCATGTCCACGGCAACCGTCATGAAGCCCAACGGCAGCTATGCTTCGGTACTGCAGCAGGGCGCGGGACTTGTAGACGTAAGCAGGGCCATAAACGCCGCGACTGTCATAATGATGAGTGCAGAGGATGATAACCTCACAGCCCTTACGGGTGCTGCCGCCGACGGCAAGATAAAGGTCGAGCTTGGCGACGATCCCGCAAAAACCGGTGTTTACAGCTATAACTTTACTGTTTACAACACGTCCACGGTGGATCTTGAGTTCTCGCTGCTGACCGATCTGTTCACACAGGGAATAAACGGCGAGTTCGTAACCCATGAAACACAGATGCTCCCCGGCGGCGGTGTATCCTATATCTGGGACGGCATAGCTTCAAGCATTCAGAGCCATGACGTCGATAATGACGGCGATACCGATAACGACGACGCTCAGGCGATACTTGACTACCTTGCCGGCAACCGCGCCAAGGCTGTTACAAATACTGTCGCTGCCGATCTTGACGGCGACGGAAGCGTTACAACATATGACGCATACCTGCTCATCGACTGGACTCCCGAAGCAAGTGCCGACGGATTCTTTGTTCCGGCAGGCGGCTCGGTGGACGTTACCGTAAACATCAATCTTACGGACGAGCAGAGAGCTGTGCTTAACGAGTTCGAAAACGGCGCGTACATTGAGGGTTATACATATGTTGAGTGCATAACAAGCGACATCAAGAGTACCGACTACAGCCACCTGCACAGCATCCCCATACTCGGCTTCTATGGCAACTGGACGGATGCTTCTATGTTCGACAATACCTCATATGTGGATACCCTTTACGGAACTGATAAGACGCCGTATTCGGGATTCGCGGATACAAACTATGTCACATATGTGAGGAACGGTAAGACATATCGAGTGGTCGGCAATCCCTACGCGATTGAGGATGAGTTCCCTGAGGATCGCATTGCGTTGAGGTCTACGGATACACTCGGAAGCGTTTATTACAATGTTCTGCGTTCCGCCGGAACAACTCTGTTCGCGTTAAGTACGATTGATGAGGTCGGCGGCAATGTTCTGAGCCTGTTTGACGGAAACATTGACGATTATAATGTTGACGGTCTTTACTACAATATAAACAACGGGCTGTGGCAGAACAGGGCTACAAGAGCGTTGGATTTATACTATAATCTGTCGGGGTACGGGATTCCTGAGGGAAGTGCGTTCAGGTTCGGTTATTATGCTATTCCCGAATACTACGCGATGAAGTATTGGGACGATATAACAACCTACTACGCAGGCAAGCTCGACGTTGATGCGAGCGTAGATGTACTCACAAGCAATGTGCTTGGCAAGGGCGCGTATATCGGATATGACTTCACGATAGACGACACTCCGCCCGTTATTGAGAGTACAAGTCTCAGCGGCAATTTCCTGAATGTCACGGTTTCCGATAACGTGAACATAGCTTATGTAGCTGTTATGAGCCTTAACGGCGACGTCAAGTATGCCGAGGCAATTCCCGGAACCGACAGCTATACCGTAAGGCTGAATATCGCCGACGCGATCGCCAACGCCAACGGCTATGTCGCGGTATATGCAGGCGACTATGCGGCAAATGACAGCGCTGTTGCGGTCAAGGTAAATGACAATATCGGCGGAGAAAACCAGACGGTAAGGTATGAGCTTGCCCATGAAATTGAGGATGGCAGCGAGTACCTGATCGTCAATAGCTGTGAGCCGGGTGCTGCATACGCTCTCAGCTATACAACACAGGGTACGGTCTATATTTCATATTATTTAGCCTCTGACGCTGTGACGATCGAGAACGATGGAACGATCTTTATTGATAAAGACTGTGTTGACAACAACTCGGTATGGACGTACACAAGCGCTTCAACCGGAGGGACGTTCTCAAACAACGGCGTTTATCTGCGCAGATCGAATAACACGGCTTCCGCGAGCATACAGATTTCCGCCTCCGTGTCATATAATACATGGGTCTGGGATGGCGCAAGTGACAGGTTGGGAACCGGAAACGGAGCTTATATGGTAGCCCAGAATAATACGTTTGCCATAAGCTCATCCGCTCAGAGCATATATCTGTACAAGAAGATAGTTACAGGCGGCTTGGATCCCACCGCTGTATCCGATGTTGCCATAGATCCCGATTTCATTGAGATTTATAAGGGCAGCATAGCCGATCTTGAGGCAACGGTAATGCCCCTTACCGCCTCGGATAGGACGGTCACATGGTCGAGCAGCAATCCGTCCGTCGCTACTGTAAGCCAGATCGGACGTATAACGGGCGTTTCCGAGGGAACCGCTGTCATAACGGCGACGGCTAACGGCGACAGCACCAAGACGGCGACATGTACTGTAAATGTTATAACGATCAATAAGGAGATGAACGCCATACTCTGGGATAATCAGAGCGCGTACTTTGCGGGATTCAACACGAACAATATCCCCAACTGGAACCCGCTCCATAACGAGGGCATCGACAGCCCCGCGCTGCATTCGGCTTTCATGTCAGGAGCGAACACACTCTCGGCAGGCAGCTTGGATCTTGATTATGCGACATCCGCGCTCTTTACTGTAAACAGGAGCGATTATTCCCTGTCATATGTTGGTGAGAACTATGCATGGATGACCGATATTGCACCTGCGTCGTCAATCTATACCGATTATATGGTTTACAGCTCCGGCGCATATCTTGCAATGGGCAGCATGATACCTGAGGATGATGGCAACGAAGAATACTACACGGGTATCCCGCTTGCATTGCTTGGCCTTGGCGACGGCGACGTGTTCATCGTAGGCGTTACCGCGAAGGAGCTTGGCGAGCTGGAATCCTCGTATTACTTCCTTGATGAGCGTGGAAGGGTATGGGAAACCACACTCGTTCTTGGCGAAGAATGCTACTTTACCGATCCCGTACTGGTTCTCGAAACGGGAGTCAATACATACTTCCTGTTCCAGTCATTGTACTATGACGGAACCTACCTCTACTGGGCACATGCGGGCAACAATTATGCCGAGCTTATCATAATCAGAATGTCGGATGGCGAGATATTCTACGCCGGAGGCTTCGGTGAGGATACATGGCCCATCTGCGGTCTGTATGTGAACGGCACTGTTGCTCCGAACCTCTCGGTAAACGGACAGTCGAGCAAGCTGGACTGCGAGAGAGTGAATATCACACGCGATGAAATGATGAATGCCGATACTATGGCAAAATTCAAGGCTCAGGCTAAGGAGCTGAGCGGCATTGCCGGTAAGAAGGCCCCTGCCGGCGGATTGAATAGAATAACCGACGTCAGGACTGTTGCAAACTCGATAACACCCGCGGAGATCAGCGATCCCGAATATGGGGATGAAGAAGATGTCCTCATCCAGATATCCGATACTCAGGATGTATTCAACGGACTTATAACGATTGAGTATGATACGGATGAGCTGATATTTACAGGTCTTGACAACGATGCCGAATACTGCTCTTATAAGGATGACAATGGACTTATCAGACTGGCGTTTGCCGATAAGTACAACGCGGTATTCGCAGGTCGTCCTGTAGCTGCCCTGCACTTCGAGAGAAAATGCAATGACAGCATTGTAACTGTAAGCACCATAGAGCGCAACGGCGATCTTGCTCTTTCAGAGATCGATTCCAAGACGGTAAGCGGCTGCGGTCATGAGTGGGAGTTTGAGTCCTTCACATGGGTCGGCAACGATGACGACGGATACACCGCTGCTACTGCAAACTTTGTCTGCACGAAGGATGCTTCGCATACAATGACAATGGATGCTGTCATCACGGTTCAGCATGACGGCAACGTATGCGAGGAAAGCGGTGAGATCGTCTATATCGCAACGGTCGAGCTTGACGGCAATACATATGAGGACGTCAAGAAGATTCGCCTGAATGCCATTGGACATGATTACGGCACACCCACATATGAATGGACTGAAACGGCATCCGGCTACAGCGTTACCGCCACATCGGTTTGCGCTAACGATCCGAGCCATGTTATTACGGAAACAGTCACAGCCACATACGCTGTAACCGTGCAGCCCACCGATACCACCCCCGGAACCGGCGTCTATACCGCCACGTTCGCAAACAGCATGTTTACGACCCAGACGAGGGAGGTCGAGATTCCCGCAACCGGAGGCGGCGATGGTTATCATATAATCGTTGTTGATAAGACAAAGGGCAAAGCTACCACAAGCATCTCTGCAGATACGCTGTACAGCGGTAACGTGACATTCACAGTTGCTTGCGATCTGGTTTGTACCGTTGCTCTCATGACAGGAAACGACACATATACAGTTCTTAAATGCACGACAAGCGGCAACACACATAGCTATACGGTCACAGTTAACGATGCCGATGTAGAGATAATTGTTGTTGTAAAGGGTGATGCGAATCTTGACGCAAAGCTCTCGTCAGTAGACGCAACATTCATAAAGCAGGCGAGCATAGGCAACAGAACACTTGGAATAGTAAACTTTATTGCGGCGGACTTTGATAAGAACAACAGAATATCAAGCTTGGATGCTTTAAGGTGTATTCAGGTAGTTGCCGGCAGCAACAGTTACGCATGGTAAATTTCAATCAAGCAGGCGGTATCCCCATTGCGGGATACCGCCAATGGAAGTCATGGTTATGCTTGACTTCATCCAATAGTCAAACGAAAACCGGCGAAGCGGGGAGTGATTCAGGGCTCAACGCTTCGCCGGTTAAAATTTTGGATTAAACGGAATTGGGTTTTGAAAACACAGGAGTATGATCCTATTTGTGATACGGTTCACCATTTATGATTTTGAATGCTCTGTACACCTGTTCAAGCAGCATTATGCGAAATATCTGGTGAGAGAAGGTCATACGGGAGAAGCTCAGAACCAAATTCGCGCTGTTTCTAAGCTCCCGGGTAAGCCCGTGGGAGCCGCCAATGAGCATTGCTATACGGCTTTTGCCGCCAAGCATACACTCGGCGAGATGTGAGGCAAGCTCCTCGCTCGAAAACTGTTTTCCGCGTGGATCGAGGGCGATTATGTAATCATTGCTGGAAAGCTTATCGGCTATCTTCCTGCATTCGGTGGATTTGACCTTTTCTATGTCCGCCGCCGAGGGATTCTCGGCAACCTTTTCATCGGGTATCTCAATTATCTCAAGCTCGCAGAAGCGTGACAGACGCTTGGAGAATTCCGAAAGCGCATCGGTATAGAAGCGTTCCTTGAGCTTGCCAACGCATATAATTCGTATCTTCATGGCTTGATCACCTTGAATTCATAGAGCCCCGATATGATGTTGAGTACGAGAAGCAGAGCTATCGTAAGCCAGAGTATCGGATCGCTGAATATTGAATGCTTTGCGGTGTTGTATTCCTGAACGGATGGCTTGGCAAACATGCCTATGCCATGCTTGCGGCAGGAGCTTCTCAGCGCGAATACAATGGGTACAATTATAGCGGCGGCAAACAGGGCGGACATAAAGAAGAGGAACAGATAGACAAGTCTGACGTCGATTAAACTGTTAAGCGCACCCATGGCTTCGTTGACGGATTGACCTTCTTCGAGCGCATCCAAAGAATCCCCCAAAGCGTAAGCTATCAATACCGACGAAAGATTGTTTATAAAATGCACGGTCACAGTTATCCATACATTTCGAGTGATAATGTATATGAACGCGCAGAGCAGACCTATTCCAAAGTAGACTATGAGCATACTCGGAGCGGCATGGAGAAGCCCGAACAATAGGCTTGTGAGCAGAGCGGCAGCTATGGGGGAGGTTCGTCCCCATGATTCAAGGAGAGTGCCGCGCATTAAGAACTCCTCACATATGGGAGGAATAATGGCAAGCGAAAAGAGCATATTCCATGTGTTCAGACCGCGAATGGTCAGAGCAGTAGTGGCATTTGATTCCATATCCAAGCCGTAGAGCAGAGAAGCGTTGAGGTAGGAGAGCGATTGATTCAGGAAAACGCATCCGATACCCAGCACAACTGCCAAAAGCATGTGTGAAACGGGAGGCATCTTGAAACTTTCAAAATGGTTTTTTCTCCTGAAAAAGAGGGAGGGGAGAAGGAACGAAGGAATCGAAATAAATACCGCGTTTGCGAAATAGAGCATATTCGTGTCAGACTCGTCAATAGCTGCTCTCAGAACCATTGACAGCGACAGATAAAGCAGGAAGCATACCAAAAAGAGCAGCGAGGTACGCTTGTTTAAATTGGTCATAATATCAATCCTCCATCCGGATTCTGTACACTTTTTATCAACGTCCACTCAAATTTCAAACACGCCGGTTACCCTGTCACGATGCGCGACCTTGAGAAAGAAATCCTTTTCCGGGATGCCGTTTTTATTAAGTATGCCCCGAACCGTGTTATAGGCAACGCTCTCTGTATTGTTCTCGTGGCTGAGATGAGCGAGTATAACCCGCCTCATACCCGATAGAAACAGCTTGGCAAGAAGGTCGCCGGCGGCATCATTTGAGAGATGCCCCTTTTTCGACAGTATACGCATCTTGAGCTGATAGGGATATGAGCCGTTTTTCAGCATATCGACATCGTGATTGGATTCGAGAAAGAGCAGATCGGCGTCGGAGGCGGTTTCACGAAGTGCCTCTGAAACACAGCCGGTATCGGTCATGTATACGAGCTTGCTGCCCTTTTCAAAGAATTTAAACCCAACGGGCTCGGCGGCGTCATGGCTTATGCGGAAGGGGGTGAGGTCGAATGAGCCAATATAAAAATTCTGTCCCGTTACAAATGTCCGTATGTTCTTCATGGAGATATTGCCTACAAGCGGAGCCATAGCCTTCCATGTGCCTTCGTTTGCATAGACGGGTATATCGTATTTGCGCGACATGACGCCGACTCCTTTTATATGGTCGGAGTGTTCATGGGTCACGACTATAGCCGAGATGCTGCAGGGGTCGATATCGACGTCGGAGAGGGCGGATGTTATCGCTTTTCCGGTCATGCCCGCGTCAACAAGTATGTGGGTATTGCCTGAGCTGACTACCGAGCAGTTGCCGGATGAGCCGCTGTAAAGAGGAGAAAACTTCATAGAAAGCCTCGTGTTTTATATTGATAACCAAATTAGCCAGAGTATGAGCATGTGAGCAGGATAGAACACATACAGTAAATGCTTTGTTGATGGGCCTTTTTTGCCGTTATAAAGCAGTATTGGGATACACGCCGCCATTGTAGCAAGACAGAGGAGAACGCCGTTTGACAATGCCGGGGAGCCGGAATAAACGGAGTAGACGAAATGCTTCAGCGGGTTGAAATACAGAATTATGGAGAAAACGATAACGGCAAGCGCCTGCTTATACCCGCTGTCTTTCAGCAAGTATAAGCTTACGACAAGCATAACGCCGGGTATTCCGTAGTCCATGCCTATTGTGAAAGCGATAGCCGCGCTCAATGCGGCGGCCGCGCAGGCATATATGCAGAGCCTGTATTTAATGAGAAGGCATACAGCAAGCCCAAGCGACAAGGTGAGCATTACGGAAAACGAGGCGTGAATGCCAATGCTTTTTCCAAACGCTTCAAATGAGAATGTGGGGGAGTTGATGCCAAGCATCAGGGAGAACGGAAGCTGGGAAATCAGCGTGAATATGAGCATCCTCGTCAGGTATTTCTTCGCTGACGAAGTGTGAGATGCCCCCTCGGCAATACCCAAAGCGAATATTGGGAAAGCAAGTCTGCCGAACATTCGGAAACAAATATAAAGCCCCGGAACGGAGCTTAACTGCGGCTCAAATGTGTAGCCTATATGATCAATAAGCATCGCGGCAAAGGCGAGAAGCTTTATCCAAAAGGACGACATATCAGAATGCTTCTTTCAATTTTTTTCAAGCTATTATAGCATAATAACGCCTTTTGCGCAACAAGAGGAGGACATTTTATATAATGAACGGGCGTTCCAAGCGGATGCCGGGAACGCCCATTGAATGCTTATTCTGTCCTAAGTTATCAGTCGTTTATGAACCAGACGTAAATCTGGGGCAGACCGTCCGCATTGAGACCTCTTGTACGTCCGTAGATATTCTCGTAGGTCTGACCAACGGTGATGTTGGCTGCGGAACCATAGTGGTTGTGATATTCAAGAACGAGCTTGTTGCCGTCTTCGGTTTCGAGCATTGCGAGTATGAAGTCGCCATCCTCAAGTATCTCTGTTACCTTACCCTTTATGTTGTAGGGCTGCCATGTTTCATAACTGAACGCGGCATAGTTCATGGGCAGAGCCCTTGCTATGTACTGAGCCATTTCGGGCTGCCTCTGAACGTGCATATCCCTTTCGGATACCTGATCCGAGGAGGATGTGCATACAAAGTGGATGACATAATCGCTCGGATTCTTCAGGCTTGCGGTTACGGTGAACGAGCCGTCGTCCGATATGCTGGGAGTGGAGAGCGTCACATCGGAGGATTCGCAGGAAGCCGTGAGCGTGGAGCCGGCGGGAACCTTGCCGCGAATTGTTATGGACTCGGTAGAGCTTGTAACACGCTGCTTGAACTCGGTATCGCCGTAATCCCACGGGAACTGTATCAGGGATGTTGAGGGGGTCGCCTTATTCACGCTGACGTCTATGGAGTGCCTGTATATCTGATGTCCGGCAAGACGGCCCTCAATATTGATGGTGTGGTCGCCGGTTTCCTCATAAACGACCTCGCGGGAGAAGCTTCCGTCGGTGTTTATGGATACCTTTTCACCGTCAATAGTGAGCTCGGTTCCGATGAAGTCGATATGACCTGAAACGGTTACATGACCGTTTTCGGAAACGATTGTATCGGGAGTATCGTATGTCACGGCAATCGCGGGAACATTGAGCGTTACCGAAGGCATGTTGTCAACGATGGTCTCGGAGCCATCCTCGTTCTTTACAAATACCTTGGGAGTAGCGTCGTATGTCGTACCGTCAACGGGCTCAACGGGCATCAAGCTTACGGTATGCACCTTGAATGGGATGCAGTTATCCTTCTTAACGGTCGCCTCTCTGCGCCTTCCGTCGGGTGTCTCATAGATGAGAACCTTGCCGTTAGCGGCGTAAACGGTAACGATGTAGGAGTCTTCCTCGTTGGCGTTCTTCTCGATTGTGGGAGCCTTGTTGCTGCCTGTCGGGGATTTGCTTGACGCAACGCAACTGCTTATCTGGCTTATTACCAGCCAGAGGATCAGAGCGAGTACACAGCCGACGGCGACTATGGACGCGATCTTTAGGGCAAGGCGCATCTTGTCGCTGCCGCCGCCGTTGGACGTCTTTTTGATGGTTACGCGGGCAGGCTTCTTGTTTTTACGGCTGCGGTCATAATCATCGTATTCTTCTTCGTCGTCTTCCTCGTCATCCTCGTAATCCTCATCGTCATCTCTTGAGGGCTTTTTGCGGTTTTTAAGGAAGCTGCCGAAAAGCGGAGCGAGACTGAAGGACTTTTTGTTTCCGGAATAATCATCCTCGTCGGAGTTTTCCTCATCCTCGTAATCATAATCGGGATTCTGATTGGAGGTCTCGTCGTTCTCGTCATCATACATGGAACGCTTGCGCTGCTCAAGGAGCCTATCCTGTTCGGCTCTGCGCTGCGCGGCACGGGCTTCGTCGGCCGCTCTGCGTTCTGCGGCGCGTGCCTCGTCGGCTGCCCTGCGCTGTGCGGCACGGGCCTCCTCGGCGGCTCTGCGCTCCGCTACGCGAGCTTCCTCGGCTGCTCTGCGCTCCGATGTACTCATCTTCTCGGAAGCCATCGCGGCGGCTGCTGCTTCTGCGGCACGCCTTGCTTTTTCAGCGGCGGCGTCTGCGGCAGCCTTGCGCTCAGCCTCATGCCTCTTGCGAATACTGTCGCTGTCAAAGACGAAATCAGAGGGGACATCGTCCTCACTTACATTGTCTGCGCTGAAGTCGGGTTCAGTCCACTGGGGTGCTTTAACAAAGCCCCATGATGGCTTGGAGGACGCCTCATTGTTTTGCGGCAGTCTGGCTGAGCAGTTGCGGCAAAATTCAAGATAATCCGGGTTATCAAACCCGCATCGTTCACACTTCATGTTATATCTCCTTTTTTACACACATGTGGTACGACAAACTCATACGCAATTATTATAACAGCAAACATGGCATTTTTCAACTTTTTTATGGGTTTTTTTGCCCACATTCTTGAAAAAAGGGAATTTATTCAGTTATTTGCTTGATTTTTTTGAAAGCTCCCAGAAAAATAATGCCGATGCGGCGGCAACATTCAGCGAATCGACGCCATGGGACATGGGGATTTTAACCCTATAATCGCTTTCATATACGGTTTGAGGTTCAAGCCCGTTTCCCTCAGAGCCCATCAGCACAGCCAGCCTTTCCTCCATTTGGAGCCTTGAGTCACAGATGGACACCGAATCCTCGGTAAGTGCTGTTGCGGCGATCGTAAAGCCCGCCTGCTTGAGCGGAGCAATATCGACACTCTTCCTGTTATCGGCACGGCAGGGAATAACTGTCCACGGTATTTTGAAAACCGTACCCATGCTGACGCGCGCCGAGCGTCGGTGGAGGGGATCACAGCAGGATGAGCTGACAAGCACCGCGTCCATACCCAAAGCCGCCGCCGAGCGGAATATCGCGCCCGTGTTGGTCGGATCACCAATGCCCTCAAGCACGGCGACACGCCGGGCGTTTGTGAGAACACTCTCAACGGGCGGAAGCGTTATGCGCTCCATGGCGCAGAGAACCCCGCGTGAAAGGGAGAAGCCGGTTATGCTTTCAAGCATGTCCGAGGGAGCGGTATAGACGGGAGTTCCATCTAAAAGGAAGCCCGCCTGAAGCTCCAGATCCCTCAGATGCTTTCTGTCGGTAAGAAGTGAATGCGGACTATAGCCCGCCTCCAGCGCACTTATTATCACCTTTATGCTCTCCGCTATGAACAGACCGTTTCCCTCGCCGGCATGTCTTAACTGGGCTTCGGTGAGCGAGGTAAAGGGAGCCGCTTCGGGACAGCTTATGGAACTCAATTCAATTATGTTCATTCTATACTCCAAGTGTTTAGCTTATTGCCATTATAGTAGGACATAAGTGAATTGTCAAACGTCTTCTTTTTTTATGCTTTAAGGTTCAACGACGTCTTCCGTCGGTGAAGGAGGGGAGCTTTCGGAGGGCGGAGGAGTTTCGGGAGCTTCCGAGGGCGTATCGGGTGTCGGAGGTGCGGTCGGAATGCTCGTCGGAGCATTTGTCGGGGAGGCAGGCGTCTGCGTTGCGGCGGCAGGCGTGGAGGACGCGGGCTTTGGCGTCTTGGAAGGCTTGGGGCTTGATATGGGAGCCGCTGTTGCGTTGAGCTTTTTATAATAGCTCCTGCCCACTCGGAAACGGCGGGGGTGCATGTTGTAATGGCTTTCGGCTACAAGCTCCCTACTCTGCTCAACACCGTCCTTATAGTACACGCGATAGGTCTTATAAACGTATCCTGTTATGGGGGGATTATCCTCAACACGAGCGTTGGAGGAAAGCGTTTCGTCGAGTATGTACTCATCCTCGGACGGAGGTATCTCTTCGGTAAGTACCGCTTCTATATCTATTTCATAATCGGTCTTGGGACTGCCGTATATCTCGCACAGAAGCTCTTTGGCATCCTCGTCAGCCCATACGAATACATAAACGGGGGCGGAGCTTGTGTTCTTCCAAACAAAGTCTATGCTGCCCGAATCAATGGTGGCGTCCCTGCCGCCTTCGCAGTAGGATATCTGCTTTGAGTGTGAGCGACGCTCGACTATCTCCATATCGGCATACAAGACCGCGTTGAAAAGAGTGCTTGATACCTGGCACACTCCTCCGCCGGGCTGATCCTCCGTATCCGCGCCGCCCTCCGTTATGCCGGGAGCGAGCCTCCAACCGGCCTTTTCGGTGCGGTTTCCGAGCGCGTCGTTGCAGGAGAACGTCTTGAAAGCGTCCACCACGCTCCCGTTTATTATCTCAGCCGCCTTCTTGATATTGTACACGCGGTTGGGAGCAGCCAACGCCCCGCCTTTGAACGAGGTTTTGTAGCTGCCTATCAGGACGGGCAGGGAAGGAATGACGCCTTTATTGCTTGTTACGGTAATTGGAGCTTCTATATCGGTTTCACCGCGCATTATGGATTCCACACAGCTATCTATATCAAGCTCTTGACCGTCGCTGCCCTCAGCCAATGTGAAGCGTTCACCATGCGGATGAAACGACTTGTCAAATTTGATTTCATATGGTTGGGGCTGTACCTCATAATCGTCTGCTATATCCAAAAGACAACGCTTTATACTTTGCGCCGAAATGACATATGATAACGAATATGAGCCGCCATCCTCGGCGGATTCAAGTACATTTTCAATATCCGTTCTGACGGTATAATCCTCGGATGTGAAAACATGCTTTTTTTCGTCCGAGTCCGGAGAGCGCAGGGTGCAGGAGTATGAGGAAATAAAATCGTTCTCGACGCCGCTTAAAGCATCCTTTGCCTCAGCCGGAGTCATTCCTCCTATGTCAACTCCCTCGACCGTGGTTCCGCCGGGATATACATGCTTGTCCAAGCTCGGAAAACCGAAGCTCTTTGAAAGAAACATCAGTACGGCTCCCAAAACAAAAACCATTGCGACCACCGTAGCCGTCACCGCGAATACCCCCGCGCTCTTATTGCTGTTCCTCCATTTGCCTATTCTGGGCATATTTATAAACCCTCCTTTTTTTCTTAAATGTATTTATATTCAGTTTCCGAGTAAAATATGCGGGCGCGATAAAACAATTTTTTAAAAAAGCGTTTGGCTATTCCCAAAGCAGGCTTTAAATGATATAATGAACAAAATGCCGGAGGGTCTTTTAATGCGTATCGAGAAGCGGTATATGAAATGCGCTCTGAAAGAGGCGGTAAAGGCTGCCGAGGAGGACGAGGTTCCCGTCGGCGCGGTTGTCGTATTGGGGGACAGCATAATAGCAAGCGCACATAACGAGGTCGAAACCTCAAACGACGCCTCCGCTCATGCGGAGCTTATTGCGATGCGCAGGGCTTCCGAGGTATTGGGTACCAGGTATCTCAATGAATGTGTGCTGTATGTCACAATGGAGCCATGCTGTATGTGCGCGGGTGCGTGCCTGCATTACAGGATTGGCGCGGTCGCCTTCGGAGCGTACGACGACAAGTGCGGCGCATTCGGCTCAACCTGTGATTTGGGAAACGGTCGGTATGGAATTGAAATACCGGTGATAGGCGGCATAATGCGCGATGAGTGCGCTTCCATTTTGGGTGAGTTCTTCAGACATAAAAGGCAATGCCAAAGCTCTGCCAAACCTCTTTGAAAGGAACTGTTTTGATGTGAATATTTCCGATTACAGAAAAGCCCTGCCCATGAACACGGTGGAGCTTATGGAAATATTCGGCGTTGATACGCCGGACTTTGTCATAGTATCGGGTGACGCCTATATAGATCACCCGTCCTTTGGCACGGCAATTATAGGCAGGGTGCTGCAGGCGCATGGATACTCCGTCGGAATAATAGCTCAGCCCAACTGGAAAAACACGGAGGATTTCAAAAGGTTCGGCAGACCGCGCTATGCCTTTATGGTGAACGGCGGCAATATGGATTCGATGGTGAATCACTATACAAGCTCAAAAAAACACCGTTCGAATGACAGTTATTCACCGGGAGGAAAAATGGGGCTCCGTCCGGACAGGGCTGTTACGGTTTACTGCAACAGGATACGGGAAGCCTATGGGAGCGTGCCTTTGATAATAGGCGGCATAGAGGCAAGCCTGCGCAGATTCGCCCACTATGATTATTGGGATAATAAGGTAAGAAGAAGCGTGCTTGATGATTCGGGAGCGGACATACTCTCCTATGGCATGGGAGAGAAGCAGACGATAGAGATAGCCGACGCGTTAGCCTCCGGACTTGATGTGCGTGACATAACGTATATAGCGGGAACCTGCTTTATGACAAGCTCGCTTGATAATGTCTATGACTATGATGAGATAGAGAGCTTCGAGAGCATATCCGCGGACAAAAAAGCCTATTGCCGTGCCTTTATGAAGCAGTATGAGGAGCAGGACGCCCTGACGGGAAGAAGGCTCGTTCAGAAGCACGGCGCAAGATGGCTCGTTGCAAATCCGCCCGCAATGCCTCTGACGACTCAGGAGCTGGATGATGTGTACGAGCTGCCATACACAAGGCTTCCGCATCCTTCGTATAAGGAGCATATCCCCGCGCTTGACGAGGTCGAGTTCTCGCTCGTTTCGACACGCGGATGCTTTGGGGCGTGTTCATTCTGTGCGCTGACTTTTCATCAGGGAAGGGTCATACAGGCAAGGAGCCATGAATCGCTGCTGCGTGAGGCGAGGCTGCTGACCGGGCTTCCCGGATTCAAGGGCTATATACATGATGTTGGAGGGCCGACCGCCAACTTCCGCCATCCGGCGTGCAAAAAGCAGCTCACAAAGGGAGTTTGCAAAAAGAGGCAATGCCTCGGCTATGAGCATTGTAAGAATGTCGAGGTCGAACACCGCGATTTTACCGCCCTGCTCAAAAAGCTCAGGAGCATCGAGGGCGTCAAGAAGGTGTTCGTCAGGAGCGGCATAAGATATGATTACCTGATGTTTGACAATGACGATACCTTTATGCGCGAGCTGATAAAGCATCATGTAAGCGGTCAGTTGAAGGTCGCGCCGGAGCATATTTCGGACGACGTGTTAAGGCTCATGGGAAAGCCAGCCGGAGGGCTGTATGACAGATTCTGCTCCAAATACATGAAGCTGAATAAGGCACTTGGCATGGAACAGTATATAGTGCCGTATTTCATGTCAAGCCATCCGGGTTCGACACTCGATTCAGCCATAGAGCTTGCGCTTTATTTGAAGCGAACGGGACAAAGACCGGAGCAGGTTCAGGATTTCTACCCGACTCCGGGAACGCTCTCGACATGTATGTTCTATACGGGGCTTGATCCGAGAAATATGCAGCCCGTATATGTTCCGCGTGACCCTGCCGAAAAGGCGATGCAGAGGGCGTTGATGCAGTTCTTCATGCCGCAGTACAGGGAGCTTGCGAGGAAGGCACTCATAAAGGCGGGACGGGAAGATCTTATAGGCAACGACCGTGAATGCCTTATAAATACGGGAGCGGCAAGACGTGTTGCGGAGAGCAAAAAGCGCGAGAGCGCAAGGACGGATAGAAAACCGACAAAGAGAAAAAACACGAACGGCAGGGACGTTCACGGAAACAATAAAGACCAAAGGAACGAAGGAAAGCATGGAGGACGCAGATGAATAAGCGAACTGTGGAGATGATACGTTTAATAGACGTTTTGAATTATGAGCATGAGCTGACGGAGGATGAGTTTTCAATAGTGAAGCTCTACTCAAAAAGCATTCGATGGGGCGTCAGATGGGCTGTTGCGGAAAATCTCGGTATAGTTGACTTTACAGAGGAGAACAGAAAACTGCTCTTGAAGCTTCTGCGCGACAGGCGCAAGGAAGTTGCATCTCAGGCTTGTGAATCCCTCGGAGAAAAGGGGGATACCGCCTGTCTGGACGCGCTTAAAAGGAAGGCGGAGTCGGGTTCGTATATGGTGCGCGGCTATGCAGCGAACGCTGTTGCGAAAATCTGCAAGCGCAATTCATACGATGTGGACGAAAACGCCAAATGGCTTGAGATGCGGCTCAAATCCGAAAAGAGCGGCTGGACAAGAAGCAGCCTGCATTGCGCGTTGTTTGCGATTGGGAAAAAGGAGCATCTTGAGGGGCTTGTGGACTGTTTAAAGGATGAGGATTTCAATGTGCGCATAGCGGCGGCGTCCATGATAGAGAAATGCGCCATGAGCGACGCGGGATTACGGGATGAGCTTAAACGGCTTGCCGAGGAAAAGTTCGATAAGACCTCAAGGGAGTATGCGTTTCTTACGGGTGAAGCCTGACGGTCTTAATTTAAAAACCGGCATCGAATAAAAAAGATATAAGTAACCCGCGACCAAAGGGAGCCGCGCGTGCCAGCGCGTACGCGCCGCGATAGGCGCGGAACGTCGATAAGCCAAGCGAGATTTACTGCTCCTGCGAGATATATCACCGCATTTAATGAAAATCGGAATGGTAGTGCGACAAAGAATGAATGCTCGTTATCATTAAAATACCTTTTT
>CADAGD010000017.1 GCA_902787375.1 uncultured Eubacteriales bacterium | reverse complement strand
CGAAGCGAGGATGACTGAGGGGTTGAAAGCAACTAAAAAACTCAAGCGAGATAAGGGAAGCAACCCCTCCGTCTTGTCGGGCTAAAGCCCTCCAAGCCATCTCCCCCGGCTCAGGGGAGGCAAATTACTTGACTGCTCTCATGCCTGATTTGCACTGAATTTCACAGCATAGTTCCAACATCCCGGACTTCAAATGCTATAAGAATGACGGAATACCGTGGCTCCCTTATGCAAGCTGAGCGCGGAATTTCCGTGAATTTTCCGGGAACTTTCCGCGCTCTTAATTTCTTATCAAGTATTCTCGTTTTTAAGTGCGTCGATGGGGTTATCCTTTTTAAGCTTGCTTGTGGAGTAGAGCATGGAGGCGAAGACTACCGCGAATACGCTTATCACGGCGATTATGATTGCCGTCCACGGGGGAACAAAGCGTATATTGACCGTACCGACGACCGCCTTGTGTATGAGCCAGCTTATTACGAGCGATAGGGGAAGCCCGAAAAGCAGGGCGCGGAAGCCGTATATGAGGCATTCGTAATTGCTCATGCGGTTTATGCCGTGCGTTGTCATGCCCATGGAGCGGAGCATCGCGTAATCCCTGCGGCGCAGAGCGACATTGGTGGATATGGTGTTGAATACATTCGCCACACAGATGAGGGCTATGAGAATTATGAAGCCGTAGCTGAAAACATTTATGACCAATATGGTCTTGCTGTTTTCCCTCTGAAACTCCGTCATGTCATAGAAATTACCCTCCTGAACCACTATGCCGGCGTTTTCCATAATATCCGTCATGCTCTCTATGGCAGCGGGAACGTCCTGGGCGCGGAAGTACACGCAGAAGCCGGCGGATTCGCCCTTGAAGACCGAAGCAGGGTAGTAGATTTCCATATTGACGCCGCCAAAGCTGCCGCCCGTTATTGGATCCTCTATGAGCGCGCCTATGGCTATCTCATCAAATTCAAGCTTTGCGGTCGGCAGCTCGTCCTCGTTTATGTCCATGCCATTCATGGGAGAGAATAACGCCATAAGCTCGCCCTCGCCATATTTGCCGCCCGACCATTCAACGCCGTAGGGATAGTAGCCGTCCGGCATTTCGGGAGTCTTTGAAACGAGCAGCTTTTTAACGCCGGATTTAAGGAAATCGAACTCGTAGTATATTCGCTCCTGCCATTCGCGCTGACCATCCGCCTTGGTAACGTATAATGTGTCCTGCGCATGGTTTATTATGAGCGCCTTTGGATTCTCGGCATCGAAGAAGCCGTCTTCATTTATGCCATGCGCCTCAAGCACATTGCGGAACGAGGTATCGTCTATGTAATTTATGTCCGCGTTCAGGGGGTATTCGGGTCTTTGGAACGAATACGTTTTGGCGTCGAGCCAATCCATAAATTCGGGAGTGTAATCGGCGTCGGGAGCGAATATGTAATGGCCATAGCTCTCGTCCGGGTCAAGCTTATTCACATATCCCACAAAGTCGGTTGTAGGTGCGGCGAGCGAATCGCGCAGACGGTAGAAATCATCCTTGTTGATGATGTTGTATCTGCCGTCAAATGTGACTCCGGAATCGCCCATGGCACCCGCCGATTGGTTGAGATACATGCTGAACGTGCTTGCGGTTATGAACAGTATAACGCTCATGGCAAGCGAGAATATTGTAGCGCGGTATTTTCTGCTGCTGCGCTTATAATACTTTTTGGCAAGCATCCCCTCGGCTCCGAAGAGCTTTATGGTAAGCCTTGAGGGCTTGGCAGAGCTGCCCTTGAATTTGACGTCGCGGGTCTGGCGTATTGCCTCCATGGGGGTAATGCGCATGGCTCTGCGTGAGGGAATATGCGCCGAAACGATTACCGTAGCGAACGCGATGAAAGCCGCGCCGAGCAGGCCTTCCCATGTTACATGGGTCTGCATGACCAACTGTGAACGCACAAATATGCTCGTCAGATTTGCACGCAGCAGATAGATCGTAAGGGCTATGCCGCCTACGCCCGCCACAAGCCCAATGGGAATTCCGATGGCTGAAAGTGAGACCGCCTCAAAAAGAACTGACCGCCTGAGCTGCTTTTTCGTCGCGCCGATGGAGGAGAGTATGCCGAACTGCCTCGTCCTTTCGGAAACGGATATGGAGAACGCGCTGTATATGAGCGAAACCGAACCGATGAATATTATCAGGCAGAGTATCACGGCAAAGCTTATAAGAAGTTGGTTCAGGTTTGCGTATTGGGATGAGCCCTCCAGGGCAAGCAGGGAGGAGTGAAGCTCATAGCCTTCCGTCATTAAAGCATAGTAATCCTTTTCAAAAGCCGAAAAGTTACGAATAGGGTTTTTAACACGGATGTAGCATCCATACACGCCGTCGTCGGTCATACCATCGTCCATATGCGTGAGCATGGTGTATCCGGGAGCGGAGAATGGCTCGAAATTCGGGCGTTCGCAAATTCCCACCACCGTGAGAGTGACGGTTTTAAGGCTTGCAAGCTCCTCCATATCGCCGAGATTATCGGAGTTCTGATAGAGCTTTTCGTTTGTAACGGAGCCGTTTTCCGATCTGAGCATTCTGTCGCCCACTTCGAGCGTCAGAGTATCGCCGACGGCTATGGGATCTTGGGCGAAATCGGTTATGAAATTCGAGAGTACGACCTCGGAGCTGTTCTCCGGCAGACGACCTTCCGTTAAAAACACGGGCATATTCTCAAGGAAGGCGTCGTCAGCGGCAAGCAGGCAGAGGTAGGGCTTGACGTCGGATTGGCTTTCAAATACGGCATAGCCCATTACCTCCGTCAATGCGGCATACTCAAGCCGCTCGTCATTGCGCAGCGTTTTTATATCCGCTCCCCTCATATTCAGGGCATTGATATGATAGCTGCCGCTCTCGGCTTTCTCGGTATCTATCATGAATTTGTAGAATGTCGTACACAGCGTCAGCACCGCCGCGAACATGGCGGTCGAAAGGACTATTCCTATTATAGTGACTATGGTGCGGACGCGGTTCTTGCGCATCGTGTTCCATGTCACGCGGTTCATAATGTTCATAGTCGAATACCTCAGCCGATTCTTTCGTCGCGTGTTATGCGCCCGTCCTCAATGGCTATCACGCGCTTTGCCTGCAAAGCGATGTTCTCATCGTGCGTTATGACAATGAGCGTCTGACCGTATTCTCGGTTAAACAGCTTGAGCAGGTTCACGATCTCCTGACTGTTCTTGGAGTCGAGATTGCCCGTCGGCTCATCCGCAAGCACTATGCTTGGGGAGTTCATCAAAGCGCGTCCTATGGACACCCTCTGCTGCTGACCGCCCGAAAGCTGATTGGGAAGATGCTGCTCGCGTCCCTTTAAATCGAGCTTGGTCAAAAGCTCCTCAAGCCGCTCCTCGTTCACCTTGCGGCCGTCGAGAAGCACGGGAAGCGTCATGTTCTCCCTGACATTCAGCACGGGTATCAGATTATAAAACTGGTATATAAGCCCGACGTCGCGGCGGCGGAATATGGCAAGCTGTTCGTCCGTGCCTGAATAGATGTCCCTGTCGCCCAGCATGACCTTGCCGGATGTGGGACGGTCAACGCCTCCGAGTATGTGCAAAAGAGTCGATTTGCCGCTCCCGGAGGGGCCTATTATCGCAATAAAATCGCCCTTGTCAATGCTGAAGCTCACACCGTCGAGCGCGTGAACCGCATTGTCGCCGGAGCCGTATACCTTAGTAAGATTTTCAACCCTCAGTATTTCCATGTCTGAATCTCCTTTTTTGATTTTACGGGCATAATTATAGCCTGTCAATATGACAGGCGAATGACTTCCATATTACAGATTAGTCACATAAGGGATTATACTGTGCCCTTATAAAATCTTACGGTGAACACCGCGCCGCCTTCCCGTGCGTTTTCGGCTTTTACCGTGCCGTTCTGCTTTATTATAATTGCGCGGGAGAGCGCAAGCCCTATACCGACGCTTGAAGGGGCGGAATTTTTCCCCTTATAAAAACGCTCGAATATGTGGGGCAGGTCGTAGGCGTCAATGCCCTTGCCGGTATCCCTTATAACAATTTCGGAAAAGAGAGGGGTCTCGCTCGCTGTTATATAAAGCCTGCCCGCTCCCATATGCTCGGAACAGTTCTTCAATATGTTGGTGAGAGCCTCCGCCGTCCATGAGCGGTCACATATGACGGTACCTTCCGCCTCTATGACAGCCTCCTGATCCCTCAGCTCCATCTGAATGTCGATGGGGGAGAGGGCTTCGCGGATAAGCTCCTTCAGCGGAACCTCGCTTGTTTCCATTGTGACGGAATCGGCATCCAGCCTCGCAAGCTTCAAAAGCGCGGATATGAGCCGATCTATACGGGCAAGCTGGCGGTTCAGCTCCGAAAGAAGATTGGCTCGTTCCGCTTCATCGGCTGATTTGGAATACTCCGTCAGCAGAAGATTTATCGCCGTGAGGGGCGTCCGTATCTGGTGGGAGATGTCCGCAATGGAGTCGGCAAGCAGCTTTTTGTCGTCCCGCAGAGCCGAGGTCTGCTCACGGAGCTTTACGGTGAGTTTTGTAAGCTCGCTTTGGAGTATGCTCAGCTCACCTTCCGAGTAGCAGCGTATATCGACGTCCTCCGCGCCTGAGATAAGGCTGTCGATGCGCTCCGAAAGCTCCGACATTTGAATGTATCTTTTGCGGGAGTTCATATAGATGGCAATGATGAGAGCGATGGTAAAGGCGGCGCATATCAATGCGGAAAGGCTCCCCGCCAAAAGACACAGAACGGACGCCGATACTCCGAGTATCGCGGTGACCGCGAGCAAAAATGCTGTTTCCCTGTTCTTTAAGAGCTTCATTCACCCAACCTGTATCCCATGTTCCGTATGGTTTTGATGAGCTTCGGATTCTGGGGATCGTCCTCCAACTTGTCACGAAGCCTTTTTATGTATACCGTCAATGTGTTGTCGTTCACGAAATCGCCCGCAGCGTCCCATATATGCTCCAAGAGCTGAGCGCGTGTCATGGTTCTTCCTCGGTTGTTTATAAAAGTCAAAAGCAGCCTGTATTCGAGTGCGGAGAGGTTTACCTCCTCGCCGTTTTTCGTGACGCTTGCCTTCTCGGTATCGACGCAAACGCCGCCCAGCTCGAATACCGAACGGCTCCTGCCGGTACGTCGCAGAACCGCCCTTATGCGCGATACAAGCTCACGCGGGCGGAAGGGTTTTGCTATGTAGTCGTCCGCTCCAAGCTCAAGCCCGGTTACGGTGCTGTGTTCATCGCCTGAAGCCGTCAGAAATATGACGGGAGTGTTCCTCTTGCGCTTAATGGTGTTGCATACCACAAAGCCCGAACCGTCGTCAAGGGCGATGTCCAGGAGAACAATATCGTATTCGTTTTCCTCGAAAAGCTCCAGCGCGCGCTTTTGCCCGTTCGCGGTTGAGCAGGCAAAACCCTCGTTCTCAAGGAAATCGGAGAGTGTGCGGACGATTACGGGATCATCCTCGACTATTAAAAGCTTTATCACGAAAGCCTCCGCTTAATCATACTGAATACCGAACAATCTCAGCCCGTTCGCGTATCCCGCCTCCGCCGCCTCCTCAAATGGAATGCCCTTTATTTCCGCAAACCTCTCGATGGACAGGCGCATATAGGAGGGGTCGTTCCGTTCGCCCCTGTGGGGAACGGGGGTGAGGTAGGGACAGTCGGTTTCAAACACGGCGCGGTCGAGCGGCACGAATGAAGCCGTTTCAACGCCTTTGCGATTGTTTTTGAATGTCAATGAGCCGCCGAAGCCTATCATAAGCCCCAGATCAAGGCATTCCCTTGCGGATTCGGGACTTCCCGAAAAGCAGTGCATCACGCCTCCGTTTGACAGAAGCTCCCGCTTATGCGCTTTCAGAATATCGAGGCTTTCCCCAATGGCGTCACGCACATGGAGTATTACGGGCTTTTTAAGCTCGGCGGCAAGGGAGAGCTGCTTGTCGAACCATTTGCGCTGGGAATCCCTGTCGGAAAGGTCATAATAGTAATCAAGCCCTATCTCGCCGAGCGCGACCATCTTGGGCTCGGCAAGCCATGCACGAAGTGAATCCATCAGCCCGTTATCCATATACTGAGCGGTATGCGGATGCATACCGACGGCTCCGTAAACATAAGCGTACCGCTCCATTATATCAAGAGTTACGGCAACGTCGCGCAGATCGCACGCGACGTCGCATATCAAAGCTATGCCCGCTTCGGGAAGCTTGCGGGCGAGTATATCGTCCCTGTCCTCATCAAAGCGTTTATCCGAAACATGGGCATGGGTGTCGAAAAGAGCCGTACTCATTTCATTAAAGCCTCAAGGGAGGATATGTCAAGCTCGGCAAAGCTCCCAAGGCATTTGACAAGTGCCGCCGCTATGAGCTTTATGCCGCCCTCCGAATCGCTTTCGATATTCGTCGGCATGAGCGGGTCGTGGAGCGAACGCCTTATGAGGAACCAGCCGTCGCCATGCGACTTATCGGCATTGACGCGAACGCCCTCATAATTGTTCGGAACGACGGAAAAGCCCTCAAGCGAGCCGAAATGCTTTTCGACCGCTTCAAGCACGGCTGCCGTCAGCGGCGCGAAATCGGGACAGCCGACGGGAAGCCTTGCTTCCGCGCTCTCAGCAGGCTCACGCAGATTTTTTATCAGGTCGGTCAAGGATGAACCCTCGCGCCTTGCCCTTACAAGCTCTATGAGGAGCTTGACTATTATGTACGCGCCGTCGTCGAGGAAATAGTTTTCATAAAGCGCACCATGACCGCTCGTTTCCATGGCGAATATGGCTTTTTCACCCTCGCGCATGAGCCTCTGCGCCTCGCCTATGACGTTGCGGTAGCCGCGTTTGAACCTGTGATGGCGGCAGCCGAGATTTTCAATGAATTCGGCAAGCCCCGTGGATGTTATGGAATCGGTAACGACGGTGATAGGCCCGTACTGCCTGCGAAGTATGGCGGTCATTATAGCAATAAGACGGTTGCGGTCAAGGGCAAGTGCGCCGCCCTTGCCGTCGGGGAGGACGGCTCCCGCTCTGTCAACGTCCGTGTCGAATATTATGCCGAAGTCCGCCCCGCTTTCAATGACGGCATGCGTTATGCACTCCATCGCCTTGGCGTTTTCGGGATTGGGCTGATGGTTCGGGAACATTCCGTCCGGCTCAAGATACAGACTGCCGTCTATATCCGCTCCGAGCGGGAGCAGGAGCCTTTCGGCAAAGAAGCCGCCCGCGCCGTTCCCGGCGTCAACTATTATTTTCATGCCCTCAAAGGGATTGGCGTCGTCGGGAAGCTCAAGAGTGTCGAGTATCCTCTTTTTCAGACCGGAGATATAGGAAGCCATCACGTCGCATACGGATATGCTTCCGCTCTGCGCATTGGCTGAAAGCTTCTCCGAACCCTCGCCCGCAAGCTCAAGGAGCTTTTTTATATCCGCCTTTTCAAGTCCCGAATCATTTGTGAAGAATTTGGCTCCGTTGCGCTCATAGGGCAGATGGCTTGCGGTTATCATTATGCCGCCGTCAAAGGGGTTTTCGCCATCGGCACAGCACATGAACATGGCGGGGGTGGACGCCATTCCGGCTATGTACGCCGATACTCCGACAGCGGCCAAGCCCTCCGCAACGGCACGGGACAGGGCTTCACCCGTTATCCTGGAGTCCCTGCCTATCGCAACTTTAAGAGCTTCGGGCTTTTTTTGCGTCCTTTCGGAAAGCCAGACGCCGAACGCCGCGCCTATATCACGCGCGGCCTCGTTTGTCAGATTGACGGGCTTGCCTCCGACAGCTTCAAGAGCAATACCCCTTATATCGCTTCCATTCTGAAGGGAAGAATAATCGTGCATAAAAAACCTCCGTTTTTTTATTGTAAAAACAAAAACAGGCGCAATAAGGAAAACCTCAAAGCGCCTGAAACATAAGCTGACTTATTCGGAAAAAGTCGGGATTAAGCCTCGAAATAATCGCCGCGCTTGTAATCGTAAATGGCGCTGATGGAATACTTCTCTATGTTTTCAAGAACCTTTCCCGTGCCTATGGCGACACAGGAAATGGGATCCTCCGCTACATAGCAGGGAACCTTGGTATGCTCGGCAACGAATTTATCCATGCCGTAGAGCAGCGCGCCGCCGCCCGTCAGACAAATGCCGTTTTCGGCAATATCGCTGGCAAGCTCAGGAGGCGTCTTTTCAAACAGATTGCGGACGGTTTCGAGTATGTTCTGAAGCGGCTCCTCAAGCGCATCTATCATCTCATTGGAGCCTATGGTTATAGCCTGAGGCAGACCGGATATGAGGTTGCGGCCCTTGACGTCAATATAGAGCTGCTCCTTGCGCGGATACGCTGAACCGATTCTTATTTTCATATCCTCAGCGGTACGCTCGCCTATGAGCAGGTTATGCTTTTTGCGCATATAGCGAACTATCGCGTCGTCAAACCTGTCGCCCGCGACCTTTATGGATTCGGAAAGAACCGAGCCGCCGAGGGATATGATGGCGACGTCGGTGGTGCCGCCGCCAATGTCCACGACCATGTTTCCGCGGGGCTGGGAGATGTCGATGCCCGCGCCTATTGCGGCGGCTATCGGCTCCTCAATGAGGTATGTGTGACGCGCTCCGGCTTCCTCGGTAGCGTCAATGACCGAACGCTTTTCAACCTCGGTAACGCCGGACGGAACGCATACGACAACGCGCGGCTTGAAGAATATCTTTGTTCCGACCACCTTCTTGAGGAAGTGGCGGAGAAGTCTTTCGGTTATGTCGAAGTTCGAGATAACGCCGTCGCGCAAGGGGCGGATGGCGATTATGTTGCCGGGGGTACGGCCGAGCATACGGCGCGCCTCCTCACCTACGGCATATATATGTCCGGTGATTTTTTCGACCGCGACAACGGAGGGCTCGCGCAGAACGATACCCTTATTATGTACATATACAAGAACGCTGGATGTACCCAGATCGATACCTACATCATTAAATTCAAAGAAACCCATTAGTGTTCTCCGTTCAATTATAGTGAATGGGAAGCATTGCGCTAAGCATTCATAATATTTTATCATCACACAATGATTCATTCAATAGCTAAAACCAAAAAAACCAAATTTTTTTTTGTTTTTTTGGTATATTTATCATTGGAAACACATACAGTCCGATAATAATACACCCAAATGGAGGCAGTATGTTGTTTGGCGTAAACTTCTGTACAAGGCAGACGGTAAGGAAAAAAAGGCCTCACAATAACAATACTTGGAATATCGCCGTCATACTCATTGTACTGCTGCTTGTGACGGGACTGCTTTTTCTTGCTCCGCAATGGCTCCTCGTGCTGCTTGTAATAATGCTTACGGTGACGCTGCTCGCGGTCATAAGCTGCTCAAAATGACGGAAGCAAGCCGCTTTGCCGCAGGATAATACAGCTCGAACACATTGCCGCGCTCGGCACCGGGGTCGTTGAAGTAGTATTCGAGTATTTCAACCAGCTCGTTCAGCTCGGCAAGCAGTATGTCCCTATCAAAAGTATCCCTGTCAGGCTTTATCTCAAGCCCGTCATAGACAAGCTCGACGAAGAGCTTTTTCTGGCAGTCACTCATCCGAAAGGACGTCACCTCACCATTTGGCGTCGTGTGGGCAAAGAACCGCGCTATGTCGAGTGCGTACGGCATGAACCCGCCGAACGACCAGTCGATTATCACAGCGCGTCTGCCGTCGAAAAGCACGTTTATGGGCAGCAGATCGGCATTGGAAAGCGTCAGGGGCATTGTTCTCTGCCTTTGCAGGAAAACACCGAAGGCACGCTCGATTTCCGGCTCGTTTTTAAGACAGGACGCTCGCCGCTCAAGACGCTTGATGTAAGTATCATACCGCCCTGTCTCATAATCGCGTCCCATTGGATAGGCGTTCATAACCTCCGCAAGGCTTTGCGCGGCTGCTCTCACACCCTCGTCGGTCGCGTTCTTCATATCGTCGCCTTCGACGTAATCCATGAGTATGCAGCCATCGGCGGCGCAAAGAAGGTTCGGCACGGGAAGACCGCGAAGGAGCGAATACTGCCTGACCTCAGATTCGTAATCCTCAGGGTATTCGTATTTTTTCAGCACAAATGATTTCCCGTTTGCCATGATTTTATATGTGTTGTAGCTCTTGCCCGCGTCGTATACGCAGTCGTCGTGGAAACGAAAAACATCATATTCGCCCGCGCCCATTATGTCCCCGAAAGCGGAGGGAATATCAAGCGGGTTTTCGCATTTTACAAGCTGTATAGACATGGCATTCTCCTTTTATAAGTCATCCATCGCTCTTTATAGGGAAGCTTAAATCTTATTTGCAGCGCATTATATCGACAACGGTGCTTTCGACCGGGAGCATATCGCGGGCGATTCTGCCCATATTGCGCATGGTTTCTTCCGGGGTCTTGCCGAGTATGCCGTGTATGCACTCCGCTCCGAATCCGTTTTGCGCCATTCGTGCGGCGGCAAACGCCATGTTCACGCCCACAGCCGCCTTGAGCGAGCAGCCCGTGTTTCCTCCATGGCAGATCATGCCCGTTACGGACGCCGCCATTGAATTGAGGGCGTTTGTGAGCCTTGATGCAAGCTCCCCGCGGGATACGCTTTTTTCGCCGTGCTTGGAATAGAGGTATGTCAGACCGAGCGCCGCGCCGGTTCCACCGGCAAGAACGCATCCGCAGGCGGTGGAGAGAAGCCCGGACAGCTCCTTTATGTACTTGGTTATCAGAGCGGATAGGAGGAGTGAACGGCGTTCGACGTCCTTATCCGCGCCTATGCACAGAGCCGCGCCGTGTATGGGCAGCATTGAAAGTATGCCATGACTTCCGCTCCCGGTTATTGCCATGGCAGGGGCGGCGGCTCCGCGCACACGTGCCTCGATCGCTCCGCAGGTGATGCGCTCGGCGGTAAGCTCCGCCGAATCGCCGTCGGAGCGGCGTGCGTCCGTCAGGGGCATAAGTCCGCGCCGCCTGCCCTCGGCGTAAAGCTCCATATCCATATTCACGGCTTCGTCGAGAAATTCAATATCGGACGCTTCCTCAACACAGTCGAGGATGTCTTTAAGACTGAATGACGATACCGCTGTTTCATCGGTTATGACGGAAGTGTCGTCGGCTTCCGATAGGGTTTTGACTCCGTTTACAACCAGCTCCGTGAGCCTGTCATGCCGTCCTTTGACTGTGGCTGAAGCCTTGCCAAGCTCGGTTTCGACCTCAGCCTCAATAAGAATATCGGGGGAGATGGAGGCAAGCTCGGAAACGGCAAGCCCCCGCGCCACAAGCTGCTCAGCCTCGGCAATGTCAGCCTCCGACGCGTCCTCCGTCGCCATGAGCCTTCTTTCGGGCTTCCCGCATACCGCGCCGAGAGCCGCAGCCAAAGCGCAGCCCATGCCGTCAGTGCCGGGTACGGTGCAGGTAAATGAGTTTTTATAGATGCCCGAATTGAGCCTGACGGAAACTCTCTTTACGCTTCCGCCCAATGCCCTCGCCGCGCATGAGGCGGCATAGGCGATGGCTCCGGGCTCTGTCACGCCCAAGGATGGGGTGAGGTCGTTTTTTACTGCGTTTATCAGTTTTGTTTTTATTTCATTCATACTGTTATTCGCTTACGCATTTCAGAAGTTTGTCAACCGCGGTCTTCGTTATCTCGAACATATCCTCAGGCGTTTTTTTGCGCTGCCTTATCTGAAGCACCATGGTGCTGTTCGCGGAGCCGCCCGTTTGGGACGTTTTTTCGATGACCTGCGCTCCGCTTATGCCCGATACGACGGAGAAAAACTTTTCGGGGGAGATTTGAGCGTGTGAGGAGAACGTGAGCTTTGCCTCCTCCTGCTTGACGGAAACGGTTAAGAGCGCAAGCTCCTGAGCCTTTGCCTTCAAGAGTGATATGTCAAGAAGCACCTGCACGGGACGGGGTATGTCGCCGTACCTGTCGATAAGCTCATCCTGCACGTCGCGGAAGGAGTCGATATCGTGTATCCATGATATGCGTTTGTACATGGATATGCGTCCCTTTTCGCGCGGGATGTATTTGGGAGGTATATGGGCGTCGAGGGGAATCTCCATAACCGTGTCGATTTCGGGCTTTACCGGCTCATGCTTTGCCTCGCTTATAGCCGAGTTTATGAGCTTGCAGTACATCTCATAACCGACCTCCGCCATATGCCCTGATTGATCCGCGCCGAGTATGTCGCCGGCTCCGCGTATCTCAAGGTCGCGCATGGCTATCTTGAAGCCCGCGCCGAACTGGGTAAACTCCTTTATGGCTGTAAGCCGTTTATCGGCGACCTCCGTCAGAACCTTGTTGGGACGGTAAGTCAGATAGGCGTATCCAAGCCTTGTTCCGCGTCCGACCCTGCCTCGGAGCTGATATAGCTGCGAAAGCCCAAGCGTATCGGCGTCATAGATTATCATTGTATTGACGTTTGATATGTCAAGCCCGTTCTCGATTATTGTGGAGCAGAGGAGAAGATCGTACTTTCCCTCCATGAAGTCGAGCATGGTTCGTTCAAGCCGCCTTTCGGACATCTGCCCGTGCGCGTAGGCTATGCGAGCTTCGGGTATCAGCTCACGGAGCTTGTCGGCGAAAAGCTCCATCGTCTTGACGGTGTTGTAGAGGAAGTATACCTGCCCGCCCCTCGCAAGCTCCTTCAAAACCGCCTCCCTAATCATCTGCTCATTGTACTCACAGACGAGCGTCTGAACAGGGTATCTTGCTTCGGGAGGGGTTTCTATGACGCTCATATCGCGTATGCCGGAAAGACTCATGTGGAGCGTTCGAGGTATGGGAGTGGCCGAGAGCGTCAAAACGTCTATCGACTTTTTAAGCTCTTTTATCTGCTCCTTGTGGTTGACGCCGAAACGCTGCTCCTCGTCGATTATCAGAAGCCCTATATCGCGGAATTTGACCGATTTGGCAAGTATGCTGTGGGTTCCGATTATGACGTCGATATCGCCCTTCTTGAGCCGTTCCTTTATGACCTCCTGCTCATGGGGCGTGCGGAACCTCGATAAAAGCTCCACATTGATCGGGAACCCCGCGAATCTTGAGCAGAACGTATTGTAGTGCTGCTGCGCGAGTATGGTGGTCGGAACGAGTACGGCGCATTGCTTGCCGTCCATGGCGCATTTGAAGGCGGCGCGCAGCGCGACCTCCGTCTTGCCGTATCCGACGTCGCCGCAGAGCAGGCGATCCATTATCCTGTCGCTCTCCATATCCGCCTTTATCTCGGCAATGCTTGTGAGCTGGTCGGGAGTTTCGGTATGCGGAAAGCTCGATTCGAGCTTGACCTGCCATGGAGTATCGGGGGAGAAGGCATAGCCCTTCAAGCGGCTCCGTGCGCTGTAGAGCGATACAAGGTCAAAAGCGAGCTTTTTAACGCTTGCCTTGGTGCGCTCAACCGTCTTCTGCCATTCGCCGGAGCCGAGCTTGGAAAGCTTCGCCTTCGACTCATCCCCGCCTATGTATTTTTGAACCCTGTCAAGCTGATCCGTGGGGATGTACAGCTTGTCGCCCGCAAGGTACACAAGCTCTATATAGTCCCTCGTTTTTTTATCGACGGTCAGCGTCTTTATGCCCGTGAATCTTCCTATGCCGTGCGCCTCATGTACTATGAGGTCGCCCACCTCAAGGTCTGAGAAGACAAGCGTCTGACGCTTTTTCCGAGGCTTGGAGGATACCTTGGCTTCGGTTCCGTATATCTCGTATTCCGATACCGCTACAATATTAAGATCGGGATATTCAAAGCCCCTTGGGAGCGTTTCGCCGGTTATTATCACCTCGCGGGGCAGGGGTTCGCGTGAAAGCTTCTGAACTATCGGTATGTCAAGCCCCGTTGCCGAGAGCGATTCTTTAAGGCTTTCGGCGTGCTTTCCGGCGTATAGCAGTATGCCGTACCCTTTTTGTTTCCAACTGAGTATGTCGTCGTGAATAAGCTCGCCCCTTCCCATATAGCGGGGAGCGGGTCTTGTTTCAAACCTTATTATCTCCCGTGAGTGAATAAGCCCGTAGCTTCGGGTGAGCGAGAACAGGAGCGCGGTTCGCGGGGAATCGAGCGATGTTATCGTGTCGAGCGCGGAGTGAACAAGCCCCTCCTGCATGGGATGCCCGATGCCGTCCGCAAGGACGGAGGACAGTCCGTCCAAAAAGCCCGAATAGACCATCTTGGCGCTTTCCTCGACCCTTGATGGCTCGTCTATCAGTATTATGGCGTCCTTGGGAAGATAGTCCCGCAGGCTCTTTTCTTCACGGCAGAACAGCGGGAGCAGCATACAGGCGTTGTCGGGCGTGCCGCCGGAGTTCAGAACCTCATACTCCTCCGCATAGCCGGGTCTTCCCTTGAGAGCCGATAAGCCGAGGTTTCTCAGCTCGGAATTAAGAGGAAGCTCAGTAGCGGGCGGCACCTCGATGAACGGCACATTCTCTGTGGAACGCTGGGAAACTGCGTCAAACTCGCGTA
Source organism: uncultured Eubacteriales bacterium (assembly GCA_902787375.1). Lineage (GTDB taxonomy): Bacteria > Bacillota > Clostridia > Christensenellales > CAG-138 > UBA3857. Next base: position 16,815 of record CADAGD010000017.1, on the reverse strand, counting down.
TCGTATCGACCTCGTCCCCAAAGAACTCTATGCGGTAGGGATTTCGGCTTGTGATGGGGTAAATGTCTATGTATCCGCCGCGGAGAGTCACCTGACCGGGGCCCTCGCATATCTCCTCGCGGATATAGCCCGCGTCGATGAAACGCTTTAAAAGCTCTTCAGACTCGATCTCATCGCCCGTGCCGACGGTGTTGACGGCGGAAAGTATCAGCTCAGGGGGAGCCGTGCGCTGCATCAACGCCTCAATGCTCGTCACAATGAACGAGGGCTTGCCGCTTATGAGCCGCGTCATACAGCCTATGCGCTGAGCGGAAATGGCGGGGGATTCGGTAAAATGCCTGACGGAGAGCGGCAGCTCCCTTGCGGGAAACAGCAGCGTGTCGGGAACGTAATGGAGAAATTCCTCGCGTGCTTTGACCGCAGCCATGGCTGTGGGAACCACATACAGCACGGTCTTTTGAGTATGCCTGAAAAGGGCTGAGGATACATGTATCCTGTGCGCCTCTCCAAGACCGAATACGCTCATGGCTCCTTCGCCTGAGCGTATCATTTCAACAAGCCTGTTGTATTCCCGGCTGCCCTTTAGAATATTCAGTATCATTGTTCGTTGGTCAATTCCTCTATTGCCTTTTGAAGCTGGGTATCATCCTTGCTGTGTTCCGACACGAGCGTGTGTATGTCATACTGCGCCAGCTCATCGGGAAGCTCGACCTTTATGTCGGGAGTAATGCCCGTTCCTCCGAGATTCGTTCCGTTCGGAGTATAGTAAGCGTCGGTTGTGAGCTTTATATAGCCGCGCTCGCCGGAAAGCGTGAACGTGGTCTGGACGACGCCCTTGCCGTATGTCTGAATGCCTATTATCTTTGCCCTTTCGTTATCCTGCATTGCGCCCGCCATTATCTCGGAGGCTGACGCCGAGTAATCGTTGACAAGCACAACGAACGGAATATCATACATATTCTTGTCGGATGTATAATCCTGGGAGTTCTCGACGGTCTTGCCGCGAAGCGATACTATCTTGCATTCGGGAAGAAGCAGATCGCATATATCAACAGCCGTATAGAGGGAGCCGCCTGGATTGCCGCGCAGATCGACTATCATGGATTTGGCCTTGTTCTTCTTGAAATACTCAATGGCCTCCTTGAATTCATCGACAGCCTTTCCGCTGAAGGAGCTGAGATAGAGATAGCCTATATCGTCGTCCAGCATGTACCTTTCAACACGCTTGACATATACCTCGCCCCTTGTGACGGTTGTGGTCAGTTTTTCCTCTGAGCGCATGAATGTTATGTCAACGGTGGTTCCGTCCTCGCCCTTTATAAGGGAGAGAAGCTCGTTGTCGGATACGTTCTTGACGTCGATGCCGTCCACTTCTATGACAAGGTCGCCTGCCATAAGTCCGGCCTCCTCCGCAAATGACCCCTCGTATACGCGGTGTATCCGTGCGCCCGTACCGTCGGGAGCGGCGATGGTTATTCCTATACCGTAGTAGTTGCCGTTAAAGCTCGTTATGTAGTCGTCATATTCCTGCTTGGTGAAATATGTGGCATAGGGATCGTCTATGGAGTTGACTATCGTATGAGCGGCTTTGTCCACAAGCTCCTGCGCGGACGGGGTTTCGCCGAAGTGATAGGTCTCGATGTTGCGAAGAAGCTCGCTTATGACGCTTGTGTCAAACTCGCCCATGTTCTTTACAACGTCGAGGTTCGAAAGCCCGCCTGCTCTTGAAGAGACTATAAGCAGGGTGATAACGACGCCTATAAGAGTGCCTGTCAGCATGGATATGAGGGTCGTTAAGAAACGAGGTCTTCCTCTGCCGTTTGCTCCGCCGGAGGATTGGTCGTCGTTGTCTCCGAATATGCGCAGCTCGCGGTCGTCGGGGGACGCCGCAGAACTGTTTTCATCAGCCTCAATGGTTAGGTTTGGCATACGGTTTTTATTGCTGTCCATTTTATATCTCCTCAATGCTTTTATCGACAAATTCCCCCATCAAGCCGTTCGGGGGAAGCTTCATTCTGTCCCACATTCCGTATTTATGTGTATCCGAAATGGCCTTCATTATTCGTGATTCGGGATCGGGAATTATCCGTCGGAAATCCTTGATAAGGTTCTTCATATCCTCGCGCTTTGTTATTCCCGCGACGGGGCAGTTCGGCTTCTGAACGGGCAGCCCCAACCGCCTTGCCGCCGAAAGCGCCTCCTTTTCGGGGAAGAACACGAGAGGTCTTATTATGGTCACATCCGCCCTGTCCATGTATGTCACGGGAGCGAATGTGTTAAGTCTGCTCTCATAGAAAAGGCTCAGGAGGAATGTCTCTATGACGTCCTCACGGTTGTGACCCAAGGCTATGAGATTGCAGCCGCGCTCCTTCGCGGCGTCGTTTATCGCGCCCCTCCTGAATTTGGCGCAGAGCGCACAGGGGTTCTTTTCCTTGCGTATATTGAAAACGACGTCGCCTATATCCGTTTTTATTATATCAAGCCTGACGCCGACCTTTTCCGCCCATTCGGTGAGCGCGGTGTAATCCTGCTCTACAAGACCGAGGTCGAGCATGACGCCCATAACATCATATTTTTTCTTTGAGAACATCCTGTACAGCGAAAGCCCGTACAGCAGCAGGAGGCTGTCCTTGCCCCCGCTGACGCCGACACATATCCTGTCGCCGTCGTGTATCATATTGTAACGCTCATCCGCCCTGCGGATGCAGCCCAAAACATGTTTCATAGAATCCCTTTCGCTCACCTTGACATAATAATACAAAAACATTATACCGCAGCGGGAATTAAATGTACAGCTTTTTTTATGTTACTTTAATTTGAAAAAATAAGGCAGCGGTATGAGAATCGGGATATTGGAGGTAAAGTGCGCTGTATGAGAAACAAGCGCGGAGGCTTGTATGCCAACCGCGCTTGCTTTAATAAGCTTTTTAGTTGTTTCAGGCGTTCAACAGGAATGCGTGATAGCCGCGCATGGCTTCATACAGGTCTGCCTTGGAGATTATCTCCCAAGGAGCGTGCATGGAGAGAACGGCAACGCCGCTGTCAATGACGTTCATGCAGTAGAGAGCGCAGATATAGGCGATGGTTCCGCCGCCGCCCAGATCGACACGGCCAAGCTCTGCGGTCTGGAAGGATACGCCAGCGTCGTCCATTATCCTGCGAACTTCAGCCATGTACTCGGCGTTGGCGTCGTTGGAGCCGGACTTGCCGCGGGAGCCGGTATACTTGTTGAAGCATACGCCGCGGCCGAGGAACGCGGAATTCTTCTTCTCAAACGCGGAGGCGAAATTGGGATCGAAGCCTGCGGAAACGTCACAGGAGAGCATCTTGGAGTTGGCAAGACCCCTTCTGAGCTTCAGATCGCAGTAGTCGCCGGTCAGGTTCATAAGCTCGGCAAAGGCGTTCTCAAAGTAATGAGCCTGCATACCGGTAGCGCCGACGGAGCCTATCTCCTCCTTATCGGCAAAGAGGCAGCAGCAGGTGCGTTCGGGTATCTCGGAGATCTTGAATATGGCTTCCATCTCGGCAAACGCGCATACGCGGTCGTCGTGACCGTAGCCAAGTATCATGCTGCGGTCAAAGCCAAGCTCACGGGCGCGGCCTGCGGGAACTATCTCAAGCTCTGCGGAGAGGAAATCCTCCTCCTCAAAGCCGTACTTATCCTTGAGCAGGGAAAGCACATTCGCCTTGACGGCTTCCTTGTCCTCGGTATCCTTGAGGGGCTTGCCGCCGATTATGAGGTTCAGATCCTCGCCGCCGATTACCTCGGCAGCCTTCTTCTGCATCTGCTCCTGAGAGAGATGGATGAGAAGATCGGATATGCAGAATACGGGATCGTTGTCGTTCTCACCGACAGCGACATTGATGACCGTGCCGTCCTTCTTGACGACAACGCCGTGAATGGCAAGGGGCAGCGTTACCCACTGATACTTCTTGACACCGCCATAATAATGGGTGTCAAGATAAGCTATATCGGAGTCCTCGTAGAGGGGATTTTGCTTGAGGTCGATTCTGGGGCTGTCGATATGTGCGCCGACTATGTTCATGCCGTTTTCAAGGGGCTGCTTGCCGATGATGAAGAGCATTATGGTCTTGCCCATGGGCGAAGCATAGAGCTTTGTGCCGGGCTCAAGCTTGGTTCCCGCCTTTACAGCGTCGTCAAGGCTGATATAGCCGTTGTTCTTTGCCATTTCAACAGCTATGTTCGCGCACTCGCGCTCAGTCTTGCCATCGTCCAGGAACTTCCTGTAACGGGCGGACAGGGACTCAAGCTCCTCAAGAGCCTTTGAATCATACTTTTTCCATGCGTTTTCTCTTTCCATATTTAACTTCCGTGCCCTGATATAAAAGGGCATCCTTTCCCGACGATAGTACGCCGTTTTTTTGCTTAGCATATCCCAGCACCGGGGATATTGCAAAATTGCGGGCGGGCTTTTTCCCTGCCCGATCTTTCCTCCATAATGTATCATTTTATTCAAGGATAATCAAGCTCTGTCGGAAGGGATAAACGGGAAAAAACACAAATATATTATTTTATTCGGGACTAAAAGCCCCATGTTAAAGCATATTCTTTTCAGGAGAAAGAATCACAAAGGGGAGCTGTATGAGAAACGTCGGAAAAGGAAGCCTTCTATACGCAAACATCGCAATACTCGCAATAGCGGCAATAGTCTATATGGCGCTTGTTTCGCCGCTTTCGGTCATGACCATCGGGCAGAGCAGGAGATACCCCGTATACAGATACTCCTCGGACAGCGCGGTTTCCTTAATAATAGCCGTATCGTGGGAGGCGTCCGCAATGGAGAGAATATCGGATACGTTGGATTCAAGGGGCGAGCATGTGACGTTCGCGGTCAGCGGAGAATGGGCTGAGCAGAACCCGAAGGAGCTTTTAAAGCTCTATGAGGCGGGACATGAGATAGCCGTGATGGGTTACAGACCGGATGTTGACGGCTCATACGATTTTGTCAAAAAGGATGTTGAAAGCTCTATGGGCATAGTTGAGCGCATAATCGGCAAAAAGCCCGTGCTTTACTATTGCGGAACGAGGGATTCGGATGTTTCCGCGAAAGCCGGCTCCGACCTCGGAATCACCACCGTGCTTTCGACAATCGACCTTGACAGCGTGTCGGGAACCTCCTTTGATATAGAGGAACGCGCGAAAAAAGGCTTGAGCGCAGGCTCGATAATTGCCGCTGAACCCACCGCTCAGTTTGCAAAAGCCCTGCCCTTTCTGCTCGATTCAATAAAAAATATGGGATTGCGTATTGTACATATCGGCAAAATGTTGTATAATTAAAATGATAAATTATATGGTGGACAAAGGATGTCATGTATACGGCTGCCTTCGCTGAGGCAAACTGTGGACATGAAAGAGGTAAGGAACAACATGTTTTCGGAAAAGCTCAATAACGGAATGCGTGTAGTTGGGGAGATAATGCCGGGCTATCGCTCCGTATCAATGGGCGTGTGGATAAACGCCGGCTCGGTGTATGAGCAGGGCGATGAGATAGGGGCGGCTCATTTTATCGAGCATATGCTGTTCAAGGGAACGGCGAAGCATTCATCGTCGGAAATAGCGGAGATAATGGATGCCGTGGGCGGGAATCTCAATGCGTTTACCGGCAAGGAGTGTACCTGCTTCTATGGGCGCGTTCTTGAAAGGAGCCTTGACGTCATATCGGACATACTTGCCGACATCATCGGGAATTCCCTGCTTGCTCCTGAGGAGATAAAGAAGGAGAAGGGCGTCGTCTGCGAAGAGATTGCCATGAACGAGGACACTCCGGAGGATATTGTTCTTGAAACCGCAATGGCGGGCTTCTATGAGGGAGACCCTCTTGAAAGACCGATACTCGGCAGCAGGGAAAGCGTTCGCTCCTTCACCCATGACGGTCTTGTAAAATACATGGACAGACTTTACAAGCCGGATAATATGGTAATATCGGTTGCCGGCAATTTTAACGATAAAGAGCTGATGAAGATACTGAACAACAGCTTTACGGCAATCGGCTCCGCCGACAGAAATGATGTGGAGTTCGGCATACATAAACCCGGCAAACGGGTAAAATTCGTAAAAAAAGACATCGAGCAGACGCATATCTGCATGTGTCTGCCGGGATTTAAGAAGGATACGAAGGAGAGCTATGCGCAGCTTCTTTTTACAAACGCGATGGGAGGAAGCATGAGCAGCAGGCTGTTCAGAAGGATAAGAGAGGAAAGCGGTCTTGCGTATTCCGTGTATGCTTATCCAACCGCCTATGGAAATTCGGGGCTGATAACGCTCTATGCCGGGACGAGCGCGGAAAATTCGCTTACGGTTATGGAAATGATGCTTGACGAGATTAAAACGACAGGCAGGGAAGGGATAACGAAAGCCGAGCTTGCAAGAGCAAAGGATCAGATTATTTCAAGCTTTTTGATGGCGCAGGAATCCACGGCGGCAAGAAGCTCGTCCATTGGCAGAACCGAGCTTCTTCACGGCAGGCATTATTCCGAGGACGAGATAATAGGCAAGATAGAAGCCGTAACAATGGACGATATCGAAGCCATACTCCCGACGATATGCGGGCTTGATGATTTTTCAGCGGCATGTGCCGGAAGATGCGATGCCGTTGAGGACGATATGCGCAGGCTGCTCTTGGGTTGAGCGGAGGTAATTATGGAAATGAATGACATGGACAGACTTGATATAATATTTGATTTGCAGAAATCGCTTGACAGGGATATTCAGCAGAGGCGGGGACTTGATTTTACAATGGAGCAATGGATCCAGAAGGATGTGCTTGCGATGATCTCGGAGCTTTCGGAGCTTCTGGACGAGGTCAATTTCAAGTGGTGGAAGAACAAAAAGCCCGTTGACGAAGCCGCGCTCCATGGCGAGCTTGTCGATATACTGCATTTTTTTGTCAGCATGTGCATAAGAGCGGGAATGAGCCCGGACAAGCTCTATGAGGGCTATATTGAGAAGAACCGCGAAAACTTTGACAGACAGTACGGAAGATCGTCAAAAAAAGGTTATGATGTGAACGAGGGGGAGCTGCCCCAATGATGATACAAAAGAAGAAGAAAAGAAAGAAAAGGGCAAGAAACGGCATACGCCCGATGATGATAATAATACCCGTTGCGCTTCTTGCCGTTATAGCCGCCGTTATCTTCCTGCTTTTGAGAAACGGCAGGGAGGAAACCGCTTCAGCGGACAGTATGCAGTTCACGCTGAACAACAAGAGCGCGGTCATAATCAGGGATGAATACACCTATATAGCCTCCGAGCATACCAAGACCGACTTTAAGAAGGAGGAGCGTTCGGCGGTTCATCTGGGAGACAGTCTTGCGACGGTGTACAAGCTCGGCTACAGCGACGAGCTGATGCAATCGCTTCTCAATGCGAGAGAGGACGTCTATAAGGCGCAGGTGGAGCGAATAGGCTCGACCAAGGACTCGAAGCTTGATGAGATAAACGACGGCATCAAGCTTGTCAAAAAGCAGATAGAAGCCTGCGTGATGCGCAGCTCGGAAGACGATCTTGAAACGCTTTACAGGAGCTTGGATGAGCTTCTGAAGCAGAGGATGGAGTACCTTCAGGGAAAGGTTCAGGAAACGGAAAAGCTCCGTGCGCTGTACTCAGCCGTCAGCGCGAAGGAGGATCTCATATCGACTTGGACTGAGGAGGTAATATCGGCGCATGAGGGCATAGTCAGCTATTATTTTGACGGATACGAACAGGCGATGAATGCCGGAAAGATGAATATGCTCACCGCCGATTTGGTCAATCGCGCCGCCAAGGGAAAGGGTGCGGCAAACTGGACGACGGACGACAAGACGCGGGTATGCCGCATAATCAATCCGAACAAGTGGTATGTCGCGTTTACAACAAAGGGGGAGAGCCTTTCGAGGGTATCCTCCGGCATAGCCTATGAGGTGAGGATAAAGGGCTATGGCAATTTTATGGGCATAGGTCTTGAGCCGATTATAAGCGGCAATGAGATAATAAACCTTATAGAGTTCAATACCGACCTCGGAGGTCTTATCGAAGCAAGGTCGGTGAGCGTCAGCGTGAAAGCGGATGTAAGCGGTATAAAGGTCAAGGCGAGTGCGATAACAATAGAGAACAATCTGCCGTATATAGAGCTTATAATGCCGTATTCACATAACATGATCCAGGTTGATGTGCTTGCTGTTGAGGATAAGATGGCGATTGTCAGAACCCATGATGGCAGCGGGTCGTTGACTGAGGGGGTGAAATATTGGAACAAAAAGAGGTAGCATCGGTTATCGGCGAAAATTTCAGAAGAGTGGCGGAAAATGTTCACGAGGCGGCGGTAAAGTCCGGACGCGGCGCGAATGACGTCAGGCTGATAGCTGTGACAAAGTTTGTGGAAATCGAGAGGATAGCTCCCGTGTTTGAAGCCGGATGCCTTGAGGTGGGCGAGAACCGGGCGCAGGAATTGACCGACAAGTATGATTTTTTCAAAGAACACGGTCAAACGGTACATTTTATTGGACAATTACAGTTGAATAAGGTAAAATACCTTGTGGGCAGAGCGGACCTGATACAGTCCGCCGACCGCCCGGAAGCCTTCACCGAGATAAACAGAATCGCCGGCAAGCATGGCTTAATACAGCAAACGCTTGTTGAGGTAAACATAGGCGACGAACCTCAGAAGGCAGGCATTGCTCCCGATGAACTTGAGGAGCTTTTGAAAAGGATCTCCGAAATGCCCAATGTGCTTGTGAAAGGGCTTATGTGCATTCCTCCCGCGGCGGGGAGCAGGGATGCGCGGTACTATTTCGCAGGCATGAGGGAGTTGTTTGAAAATATAAAGGGAAGGAACATTCCCGGAGTTGAAATGGAATTGCTCTCTATGGGCATGAGTGGGGATTACGAATCCGCAATAGCGGAGGGGGCGAATATGGTCAGGGTAGGCTCCGCCATATTCGGTCCAAGACATTATAATTAGCCGTATTATTTGCGTGGCGATATAAAAAAAGAGCGTCCGCGCATTGCCTTACCGCCGGTTGTTTTCAAAGCCGCCGGTGGGCAGGCTAAAAGGGATTTCTCCAAGTGCCAACAAATAAAAAGAATTGGAGGAAAGGATAATGTCAAAGGTAGCAGCCAAAATCAGAAACTGGCTCGGATTTGACGTCGTCGATGATGAAGAAATTGATGACATCGAGTTTGAGGAGGAGCAGGAGTTGGAAACCATTGCGACTCGTGAGGAAAAACGTCGTGAGCGCAAATCACAGGGCAAGGTAGTAGACCTTCCCATATCATCCAACCGAAGCAAGCTGATAGTCTACAGACCCGTCAGCTATGAGGACACAATGAGCATCATTGACAATCTCAAGAGCCGCAAGCCCATAATCCTCAATATGGAAAACATCGAAATAGATGTGGCACAGAGGATACTTGACTTCATGTCAGGCGCATGCAGCGCGATGGGCGGAGATATTCGCAAGGTTTCCGCTAAGATCTTCGCAGTAGTTCCCGCCGACTACGAGATCGTTGGCAACTCAGACGGTTTCAAAGAGTAAGCCTGAATGGGGTCGTGCTTTCACGACCCCAATTCCACAATCATACGGAAGGTGATTTCATCTTTAATGAACAGAGACGATGTTATAAATAAGGTTTTTCCTCACTCTCTATTCGGATACGATCCCGTTGCGGTGGATGCTTTTCTGGATGAGGTGATAAGGGAATTCGACAGGATGACAAATTCGATAGACGTCTTAAAGCTCAAGCTCACTCAGGAGCTTGGAGAAGCGAGATTGACGAATGACTTCCTCAATGCCGAGCTTATAAAATTGGGATTTGAGCAGCGAGTTGAAAAGCTCCCCGCCGCTCTGCTTATCGACGAAAGCGTCTATGCAGAGGAAAAAGACACAGAGGAAGAAAACACAGAGGAAAAAAACACAGAGGAAAAAAACACCGAGGGAAAAAACACGGACGAAAACGGCAAGGAGGAAACCGACTCCGCTGAGCTGGCTGAGGACGTTGAAACAGCGGAAGCCGCATATTCGGAGCCTGCCGAAGCGGGTGATTCACAGGAGTATGGATCGAATGAGCCGAATGAGCAAGCCGATGCCGTAAACGCTTCGGAGAGTGGCGAGGCTGCAAATTGCGATGGCGGACGGAATGAAGTGGAAGAAGCGCAGGCTGAGCAGTCACAGCCTGAAGAGAAAAGGAAGTCAAGAAAAAAGCATAAGCATTGATTCCTGAAATATGCTGTAAAAAAGCAATAACAGGCGCGGGACAGTATTGAGCTGAGCCGCGCCTGTTTATTATATTGCGTTATTCGCTTTTCGTTACATGGCTTCGACTATTGTGGCAACGCCCATACCGCCGCCGACACAGAGCGTGGCAAGACCGGTCTTCAAGCCGGAATGCTTGAGCTCATAGAGCAGGGTGACGAGTATGCGGCAGCCGCTTGCGCCGATGGGATGACCGATGGAGATAGCTCCGCCGTTTACATTGACCTTGTTGATGTCCCACTTGAGATCCATACCGACGGCTATGGACTGGGCGGCAAAAGCCTCGTTTGCCTCGATGCGGTCGAGATCGTCAACCGTCATGTTGGCCTTTGCGAGAGCTTTGCGTGTGGCGGCGACGGGGCCGACGCCCATTATGCTGGGCTCAACGCCTGCGGACGCGCCGACGACGAACTTCGCCATGGGCTTTACACCGAGCTGCTGAGCCTTTTCGGCACTCATTATAACTATTGCGGCTGCGCCGTCATTGATGCCGGAGGCATTGCCCGCTGTGACAGTGCCGTCCTTCTTGAAGGCGGGACGAAGCTTGGCAAGGGCTTCCATTGTCGTGCCGGGACGGTTATGCTCATCCTTCTTGAACTCGACAATCTCCTTCTTGACCTTTACGGGAACAGGTACTATCTCCTCGTCGAACTTGCCCGCTTCCTGTGCCTTGGCGGTATTCGTCTGGCTGCGAAGAGCGAATTCATCCTGCATTTCACGGGTGATGCCCCATTGCTCGGCGACGTTCTCGGCGGTGATGCCCATATGATAATCATTGAACGCCTCCCAAAGACCGTCCTTGACCATCATGTCAACTATATTGGCATTGGGCATACTCATGCGATAGCCATAACGTGCCTGGGGAATGGCGTAAGCGGTGGCGGACATATTCTCCATGCCGCCTACAACCATGCAGTCCGCTTCACCTGCCATGATCATGGCGGCGGCGAGATTGACCGCTTTAAGACCGGAGCCGCAGACGTTATTGATGGTGAGCGCGGGAACCTCAACGGGTATGCCGCCCTTTACGGACGCCTGACGCGCAACGCTCTGACCAAGACCGCCCTGCAATACACAGCCCATTATGACCTCGTCAACGTCGGTGGGAGCGATACCCGCCCTCTTAACGGCTTCCTTTATTACAATAGCACCCAATTCAACGGCGGGAACATCCTTGAGTGAACCGCCAAATGTACCTACGGCAGTACGAACCGCGCTCGCTATAACAACTTCCTTTGACATATACAATATACCTCCGATTGCTTTATTTTTTAGGGGCAGAATACTATTCCGCCCCGATGTTTCGATTAATCAATAATATCCATTGCCTTGAGGTTTACGGGTACGATCAGCTTCGCGTCGGTTGCCGCCAAAACCTGCTCAACGGTGTAATTGGGATTGATCTCCTCAAGCACTATGCCCTCGTGAGTAACGTGCATGAAGCCCATCTCCGTTACTATATAATCGACTACGCCCGCACCCGTAAGGGGGTATGTGCAGTTCTCGACTATCTTGGGATTGCCCTTCTGGGTATGCTCCATAGCGACAACAACCTGCTTCGCGCCGGAAACGAGGTCCATCGCGCCGCCGATACCGCCCATCTTGTTGGGGAGGCACCAGTTCGCAAGATTGCCCTTGGAATCGACCTGGTACGCGCCGAGTATGGTCATGTCGATATGACCGCCGCGGATAGCGCCGAAGGAATCGGTGGAGATTATGAACTGCGCGCCGGGCTTGACGTCGATCATCATGCCGCCGGCGTCAACGACGTTGGGATCGCCTTCACCCTCTTTGGAGTATCCGCCCGCGCCGATAATGCCGTTCTCGGCGTGAACTATAAGCTCAACACCCTCAGGCAGCCAGTTTGCGACAAGCTGAGGAATACCAACGCCGAGATTAACGACTTCGCCGTCATGGAGCATCTGCGCAACGCGCCTTGCGATTATATTCTTGTTATCCATATGATTACCTCTTTTAGTCCTTCTTGGGGATGGGAACAACAGCGTTTACATAGATGCCGGAAACGGTGACAAGCTCCGGGTCTATCGCGCCCACGGGTACTATCTCGTCGGCCTCGACTATTACATAGTCGCAGGCAGTAGCCATGGCAGCGTTGTAGTTCTTGGATGAACCCTTCATATAGATGTTGCCGGACTCGTCGGCGACGGATGCGTGTATGAAGGCGACATTGCCGCGCAGAGCGGTTTCCATGATGTACTTACGGCCGTTGAACCAGCGGGTATCCTTGCCCTCCTCGATTATGGTGCCGACTCCTGTGGGAGTGTAGAACGCGGCGATGCCGAAACCGCCGGCACGGATGCGCTCGGTAAGGGTTCCCTGCGGATTGATATGCAGGCACTTGGGGTTGGCCTTATACATTGCCTGGGCGGCGGGATTGCGGACGATCCATGTGCAGATAAGATCGTCTACACGACCGGTTTCAAGCAGGGGTGTAAGGCTTGAACCATACTCGCCCATGTCGTTGTTGACAATGGTGAGATGCTTTGCGGGATGCTCAAGGAATGTGTGGATGAGGTACTCCGGGCTGCCGCACATAAGGAAGCCGCCGACCATGATGGTGTCGTTATCCTTTATGTGTGAAAAGGCTTCGGACACGGTTGTGACTTTGTTCATTCTTTCCTCCTATAATTTAAGGCAATGTGATTGATGCACACTGACACCGTTATTACCATTTTAACATCAATAAGAGATATGTCAATCGGATGGAGGACGTTTTTTATTATATATTAAGTAAATGCTGATTAACTCAATCGAGCTTTGAAGATGCTGAATTTGCGACCAAATGGAGCCGCGCGAGCGTGCAGCGTTAAAAAACGCAACGCCGAAGCAGCTTCGCTGCGATGGAAGCGTACGCGCCGCACCGAAATTGGTTAAGCAATTTCTCGATGCAACCATCAGGGCGAACCCTGCGAGCTATATCCGTGTAAATGACGGAAGATGGCGCGGTAGAGCAGTTGAGATCGGTTGAAAGCCATATGCTTTTAAACCGACACTTTTTCCGGAGAATTAGTTAATCATTGTATACTTAAGTCTGACAGGCATATCAATCATCCGCAAACTTCACGGAAACGCTTCCCGTGGTACACTCCACGTTAAGGGAGCGAGTTCCGCTGCCGCCGCTCTTGATGTTGCTGCTTCCGAGAGAAACCGAGCTGCTGATGGAATAATCTTCACGGCTGCCCGCAAGCTCTCCCTTTATGGAGCCGGCTGTCGCTGAGAGCGATATGCTTTGAGCGTCAAGCCCTTTGAGCTTTATACTGCCTGTGGTAGTGTCAACGCTCGCTCTGTCGGCGACGACATTATCAATGCTTACCTCACCCATTGTGGTATCCAGGTCGAGCTTTACACAGTTGACGTTTCTCAGCTCTATTTTGCCGGCGGTAACGTCAGCGGAAAGCCTTTCGTCAAACGCGCAGTCTTCAACTGTTATGTGTCCCGCGGTGGAATCGAATCTTGCGTCAAACGCTTTAAGATTTCTTGCCGTTATGCCGCCCGCCGTCGAGGATACGTTCAGTTCGGTGAATTCGGGGAAGTTTATATTGGTATGCCCCGTCGTGAGGGAGGAAACGAGCTTGCCCTTGAAATCACGGGGAAGCTGCAGCGTCATCTGCAATAGTTTTGAGTTGTTTAACGTGAACAGATTGAGTTTCTTTACCGTCTGCTTTATTGAAAGACTGTTCTTCTGCGCGTTGACGTTGACAATGGACGTGCTTATGTCCTGATAGCTCAGGTGTATCATATCGTCATCCGAAGCCTCAACGGTCAGCGAATACGCCGTAAGATCAATGTCGATGTTCGTTATATCGCCGAGGGCATATTCGTTTTTAACGTCATGGATGTCCTCGGACGCGATGGAATCGACCTTGCCGCTCAATTTGTCCATTGCGTTTGATATGGAGTTTTCAGCAAGGTTCCAGCAGGCGAATATAAGAAGCACGCCGAGAGCCACGCCAAGCACTATGAAAAGGACGGTTTTGAGCTGCGTATTGCTCTTTTTCATCTCAACACCCCTTTCCCGCGCGTCGGCGGTTATCTCGCTTGCTATCCTGTTTATGTCGCCCATGGCGAGAACGGCAGCCTCCTCGGAATAGCCGCTCTCAATGCGGTCGTCGATAAGCTCGGAGTAATAGTCCAGCGTCTTTACCCGCTCGTCGCTCGGAAGATTTCCAAGCGACTGCTTGAGCCTCTTTAAAAATTCTTTCTTAGACATGGTTTGCCTCCCTTTCGATATAGTAATAAACCTTCATTATATCCTTCCAATCGTTCAGAAAATCGAATATGCGCGATCGCCCCTGCGGGGTAATGTCATAGTATTTCCTCAGCCTGCCGTTATGTTCCGCGCTGCGAACTATCACACAGCCGCTCGCCTCAAGCCTCTTTAAAATCGGGTACAGCGTGGATTCCGATATCTCCATGTAGGGTGAAATGTCCTTTATGAGCTGATACCCGTATGTAGGCCCTCTGAGCATGGCGGAAAGAACGCATATCTCAACAAGTCCTCGCTTTAATTGAATGTCCACTCAAACACCTCCTTACGCATAATACTATACATCACATAGTATTATGCGTCAATAGGTATTTACATATATATTTTCGTGAATTCCCAAAGTAAGTTCCACAGTGTAGCCCGTGTGGAAATGAGCAAGGGAAATGGCAGAATTTAAGTTGGAAAATGTGGGGTATAAGACAAAAAAGAGCGCAAGGAGGCTGAAAATGAGTCAATATAAGCAATTCGGGGTACAGCAAACAAGCCCTGAACAAGGGTTTCCAAAGTTAAGTTCCACCGCGGTGGAATTTACTTGTGCAGTATTTTATTCAGAAGCTTCGGAGATTGCATCCATATACCTGTCGTATCTCCGCCTTGTGTTTTCAAAATTGTAATCGTAGTTTTTATAGTAACGGGCTTCGATTGCGGGTCTGTCGTACTGCTCGCCGAGATGATAAAGACGCATGGTTTTCTGTATTCTCGAACTGTACCTTCTCCAGATGCTTGGATTCTTCGCGGAACAATTCCCATGGGGCTTTTCGGGTGCGCGCATGCGTGGTACCATTGCACTCTTTATCCAGCCATTCCAGCGCAGCACTGGTTCTGTGTGGTTTTCAGCAAATTAATTATACATGAAAGCAGCAGACCGGACAACCCTTGCGGGCTGCCCGGTCTTGTTTTTCAGGGGCTTAGTGCAACAGCCCCATGTAGTGTTCGATTTTTATGTGTGATTCTTCCCGACAAACTGAAATTTATCGGGAAGACGCCAATGAGTCAAAGAGACCTTTTTAGATAATACCAACTGTGCCCCTTCGGATAATCCTTTGTCGCGCCACAGATCGCATATCCGCGTTTTTTGAAATACTCCACAGACCAATCGGGAGAATTGACACGCATTGCAGTACATCCTTTCTCTTTCACTTCAGTCTCTATCCAATTTAGCAGCTTTGAGCCGAATCCCTTGTTGCGATACGGTTCTTCGACCCACAAAGTTACTACTTGGGCAGCCTCCCATGTGTAGACTCTGGAAATGATTCCCGCAATGAGAGTCCCTTCTTCATCAATCAGCTTTTTTTCGATGTATTCTATTCCATCCCACGGATGCAGCACGTAGGCAGAATCATATTCATCCAACCTGTCGATGAGGAAATCTATATCGTCGTCATTTCCAAATTCGATCTCATAGTCTGAACGGGCTGAAAATGCAGCGTATGTTTGCCCTTCAAAATCAAGCCATTTTTCAAACAGGTATTCACGGTGACCCTTCGGCCAATCTTCAATTGTGCAGCACAACGTGTAGCCATGTTTCTCATAGAACCCCTTAGCCTGCCAATCATGGGTAAGCAGGGTTGAAAGATGGCAGCCCTTTTCCGCGGAAATGCGTTCGGCCTCACGCAAGAGTGCAGAGCCAATGCCTTGTCCGCGATAACGTTCTTCAACCCACATGGGTTCGATCTCTGCTATCCCCCAGTCGTTGATTTCCACTGCACAGCCGGCGATCACATTGTTTTTTTCATCTGTGATCTTTAATACAAAGGCGCTTTCCTCTGCGTCTTTTTCCGGCGGTGCAATGGAGTTTTCATATTCGCCGATCTTCTCGTCAATGAGCTCAAAGTCGCTGTCTTCCAAAGGTACAATACTATATTTCAATTCTGTTTCCTCCACAAATCCCCATTTATCTATTTTAATCTCTGAAACCTATTGATTTTCCTGCTTTTTTCGCAGGTCTGCTGCCATAAAAAGCTCCGTTTTCCCTTGCTTTTGCCCTTACGAGCCGAAACAAGGGAATCTCTTTCATACGAATGATAAACTGCTTTTTCGGCGGGTATTAAGCCCTCGGCGTTTGAGAGCGAAATACACTCCTCGCACAAACCTACGGTTTGTTCTCAGTAGATTTCGTTGCCATCAGTTAGTAAGAATTATGATTTTATTCTCTCTAACAAAACGAATCTCCTCGCAAGTCCTTCCAACGTCGGATAGACCGACTTTTTCGATCGTTTTGAAAATTTCCTCTACCAATTCGTATGCTGTTTGTGCTATAATCTCTTTCACGGGAA